>CANBYM010000004.1 GCA_947373605.1 Comamonadaceae bacterium | reverse complement strand
CGACTTGGTGACGCCCACAAACTCGATCACTTCGTGGCCCAGGCGCTCTGCCACGGGGATGAAGATTTCGTTGGTTTCGTTGCGCTTCTGGTATTCGAAATCGCTCAATTCTTCAAAGCGGGCCAGACGGGCCTTGCTCTTTGCCTGGCGGGCCTTGGGGTTCTGGCGCGACCATTCCAGTTCCTTCTTCAAGGCCTTGGCACGGGCTTCTTCGCCCTTCTGTTCGGCTTCCAGGCGTGCACCCTTTTGCGTCAGCCAGTCGGAGTAATTGCCCTTGTACGGAATGCCGGAGCCGCGGTCCAGTTCCAGAATCCACTCGGCCGCGTTGTCCAAAAAGTAGCGATCATGGGTAATCGCCACCACGGTACCGGAGTAACGCTGCAAAAACTGCTCCAGCCAATCCACCGATTCGGCGTCTAAGTGGTTGGTCGGTTCGTCGAGCAGCAACATATCGGGCTTGGAAAGCAACAGGCGACACAGTGCCACGCGGCGCTTTTCACCGCCGGAGAGCACGCCGATGTTGGCGTCCCACGGTGGCAGGCGCAGCGCGTCGGCAGCAATTTCCAACTGGTGTTCCGAGTCAGTACCGGCGGTGGCGATTATGGCTTCCAGCTCGGCCTGCTCTGCAGCCAGCGCGTCGAAGTCTGCATCTTCAGCACCGTAGGCGGTGTACACCTCTTCCAGGCGCGCTTTGGCGGCAAACACTTTGCCCATGCCTGCTTCCACGCTTTCGCGCACAGTTTGCGTGGGGTCGAGCTGCGGCTCTTGCGGCAGGTAGCCGATGTTCAGACCGGTCATAGGAATGGCCTCGCCCTCGATTTCCTTGTCGATACCGGCCATGATCTTGAGCAAGGTCGATTTTCCCGAGCCGTTGGTGCCCAGCACACCGATCTTGGCGCCTGGGAAAAACGAGAGGGAGATGTCTTTGAGAATGTGGCGCTTGGGCGGCACGATCTTGCCGACGCGGTTCATGGAAAAAACGTATTGGGCCATTGCTGAATAATTTTGTGAGAGGACGTAAAACCCTATTATCGACTGCGCGGGCGTCAGTACCGTGACGACCAAGCTAACGGGCTATTCAAACCGGCGGTACTTCACCATTCTTGGTCGAATTACCCCGCAGATCGTTTTGCAAGGCAGCGCGGGCTACGCCATCGAGCGCGTTGTCCATCACATGCCCGTCCGATACGAGACGGATCAGCCCCGTCGTTTTGAGACGCTCCAGTGTGCGCCGTGACATGGAGTGCGCCAGACCGCTACCGGAAATGAACATAAACAAGGTGCGGTGCGGACTGGCCCAAGTAAGCTGGGCACGCACCCATACCCCGCCCAACGCAAGATCGACCCACGAGCCGGTATTGAGCTTGTCAACATCCCACACCTCCTGCCGCAATGATTCATCCAATGCTGCTTGCTTGGAATCGAGAGAAATATCGGCTTTGTCGTCCAAAAAGCCGGAGTTGACCGTTTCACTGTCGGCCATCCAAAGGTCGTCAATCACAGGCACCTCGTCCGGCGAAGAAACGTCGGTCGGTTCTTCTTGCGCGGACAATGGTGCACTCTCGGCAAGCGCATCGCCGGACACGAGCTTGGGTCCTTCAAAGGCCTTTTCATGGAACGTGATGAGTTCATCAAAAAACACCGTCATTCGCTCAGCCGGATAGGAAATGAGCTGCAAGCCCTGGCGCATCTTGACCAACATGCCGGGCACCATTTGCACCAGACGGCTGCGGTTGCGACGCGCCAATTTGAGTTGCACGCTCCAGATCAGGTCATCCACCAGACTCTGGTAGCCGCCGGGGTCCACCCGGCCATCGGCAAACTTGAGCTGCGCCTCGGCAACTACCTGCGCCCAGGGCCCGCGCAGAAAACCCACTACCATGTCCGGCACTTCCAGTTTGAGCAAACGTTCGGTGTACTCATTTGCCAGACGCGCTGCCAGCAAATTGCGCTGTTCGGCGTGCAGCAACTCGCGGGCCGCATCTTCCGCCCGCAGGCGTTGCCCGTGTTCTTCGCGCGCCCAACCTTCCTCAAGCTTGCGCAATACACGTGCAAATGCCGCAGCGTCGCCTGATCCGCCTGAAAGCACATTCACGGAATTGTCCAGCGACTTTTGAAAACGCGCAAAACCGGGCTCATCCTCGGCTGAATAAGCGAGACTGCGGTGCGTAATTCGTTCCATGAACAGTCGGGCCGGATGCTGCCGCTCACTGAAAAAACGTGCATCCGACTCCGACAACTTGATCAGCACGGGCTCCATCGCCTTCAAACTGGCACGCACAGGCGACAACAATCGCTTGTCCTGCATCAGGTTGTCGAGCATGAGACGCACCACCTCCTCACCCAACTGGCCACCCAGACGTTTGCCCGGATTTTGCGAACCGTCGACAGCCAACAAGTCGCTGCCGGTAGACACCTTCTTTTGCGTGTTCTGCGCCTTACTGGCGCGTTCGGCCAGGCGATTCATCATGGATTCCAATAGCTTCATATCCTGCAGCGCATCAAATGATGCGGGAACGGTGTGGCTGAAATCGCCAATGGCCGGGGCGGCTTCGCCCGCAGGCTCACTATTTAGTTCGCCCGACAAAAGCCGTCGCAGTTTATCGAGAGTGAGCATGGTGCGCGACATGCTCGTTTCCACCGTTGCAGCTTTGCCGCCCAGTCCGCCACCGATTGGCGGTGGTGTATGGACCGCTTCCACCCCCTGTGAGCGCAACCAGTCGGATGTCTCACGGTAAAGCAAGCGCAAACTCATACCCATCTTGCCGGCGGCCAGAGTCATGACAGCGCCACGCGCCGCATCGTCAGGAATATGCTGCACAAACGTCTGGCGCAATGCGTGCACGAACGACTCGGGCTTCAAAGGATTTAAATGGGCTTGTACCGACGACCAGCCCAGCAAATTGCTCACCATGGCATTGAGCATGGGCAACACATCTTCTACCGCGCGCTGCACCTCCTGCTGCGTCAAGGCGAGTTCAATGTTGGCATCAATCTGCTCGGAATCCAGAAACTGAAAATCGTCAAAGCGCACCAACGGCTGCTCCACACTGCGCTGCGCATCGCCACCGAAGACGGTCCGACGCAGTTCAACCGAAAAAGTCTGTTTAACCTGCATCGCGTTAGCCAGTAGCAGTTCTACTGTCTCAAAGGCCGACGCATTTTTCAAGGGGGGCCCGGATCTGGCGTCGACCGGTATCAATGCCAGCCGTAGACCTGCGAGCACGTCGTCCATCACAAGACTGCTTTGCTCCAGCACTGCTTCAAGGCAGGACTGCAGGTTGGGTCGGTAATGGCCGGGATCATCTGCGAGCCCCAGTCGACGCAATAGAAATCTTTTCATGCTTGTATTCTGGCAGTTGCCACTGCGACTGACCAGCGCATTCGGCCGCATATTCACATTTACGAGACGACTTAGGCGACACGTGCGACAATAGGAATATCGCGGCGCTTCAGTTGCCCGCGATGCCAGCACCTTGCTGGGGGCCAACTATCTATTGCGCCCCACCTTTTGAATCCATCTGCCTTTGACTGACCGGTTGTTCCAAACAATCGGAACGGCCGGTACCCCAGCGCCCTGGAAGGGCGCCAATAAAACTCATGAACTTCGAAGAATTGAATCTGGCCCCGGCCATCGTAAAAGCCGTGCGCGAAGAGGGCTATGAAACCCCCACCGCAATTCAGGCGCAAGCCATCCCCCTGGTGATGGCCGGTAACGACCTGCTGGGCGGTGCCCAAACCGGCACCGGCAAAACAGCTGCCTTTACCCTGCCCATGCTGCATCGCTTGTCTACAGGTACCAGCGCAAAAAATAAATTCGGTGGCGTAGGCATCCGTGCCCTGGTACTCACCCCGACTCGCGAACTGGCGGCTCAGGTGGAAGAGTCGGTTCGCACTTACGGCAAATACCTGGAACTGAGCTCCACTGTCATTTTTGGTGGCGTAGGTATGAACCCACAAATCTCCAAGCTCAAAAAAGGCGTAGATATTCTGGTTGCCACACCCGGACGTTTGCTGGACCTGCAACAACAAGGCATGCTGGACTTGGGTCAGGTACAGATGCTGGTGCTCGACGAGGCGGACCGCATGCTCGACATGGGTTTTATCCATGACGTGAAGAAAGTGTTGGCGCTTGTGCCCAAGGAAAAGCAAAGCCTACTGTTCTCCGCCACATTCAGCGACGAAATCCGGGATCTGGCCAACGGCCTGTTGAAGAACCCGCAAAGTGTGCAGGTGACTCCACGCAACACCACTGTGCAACGCATCACCCAAGTCATTCACCCGGTGGGTCGCGGCAAGAAAAAGGCCCTGCTGGCCCACATCATCAATGAACAAAACTGGAGCCAGGTGCTCGTGTTCACGCGTACCAAATTCGGTGCCAACAATGTAGCCGAGTTTCTGGAAAAGAACGGCATCACCGCCATGGCCTTGCACGGCAACAAGAGCCAGGCAGCACGCACGCAGGCACTGAGCGGCTTCAAGAGCGGCGACGTACGTGCCTTGGTGGCAACTGATATCGCAGCGCGTGGCATTGATATTGACGACCTGCCGCACGTCGTGAACTACGAAATCCCCAATGTGAGCGAAGACTATGTGCACCGCATCGGACGTACCGGTCGTGCCGGTGCCGATGGCGCTGCGGTAAATCTGGTCTGCATGGACGAAGAAGGCTTTATGCAAGACATCGAGCGCTTTACCAAGCAAAACATTGAAGTCAAGTTTGTGGAAGGCTTCGGCCCCGAACCCGGCGAAAAGGCCGAACCCATTGCCATGGGACGCCAGACGATCTGGGGTGGTGCTGGTAAGCCGCCAAGCCGCGATGTGATGCAGGCTGCTGCCAAAGCGGCACGCACAGAAATGCTGCAACGTGTGCGTGAAAACAAAGCCGGCCAAGGCGCTGGTGGTGGACGCGGCGGCAACGGTGGTAGTCAAGGCGCCGGCAATGGCGGTGGCGGTCAGGGCGCAGGCCGTGGTCGCAGTGGTGGTGGCCAAGGCGGCAACCGCGGCCGTGATTCCGGCGAGTTTCAACCTCCGCGCCCGCAAGGTGCCCGTCCGCCGCAGGGCCAGGGCCGTGGTCGCCAAAATGGTGGCATGGGTGGCGGCATGAGCCAGCCCGCCGGTTTTGCCAACGAGCCACGCGCACCCCGTGCACCGGCAGGACAACCGGACCCCATGCGCACTAGCGTAGACCTGATGGCAGAGCGCGGCGCACGCCGGGGCAACTTCGGCGGCAATCGCAATGGCGGCAGCGGTGGCGGATACGCTGGTGGTGGCGGATTTGGTAGTGGTGGCGGCGGCGGTCGCGGTGGCAATGGTCCACGCGGGCCACGTGGACCCGGCGGAAATTCAAGCCGGTAACGCACCCGATCCGGCCCTGCGCCGGCATTAATAAAAACAGCCCTATTATGGCTAGCCGTTCAATTAACTTTTTGATAGAACGGACCCTTCTCCTTGAACGCCATCTATGCAGAAATGTGTGGATGGCGTTTTCATTTGCGCGTCAACATTTCGCGAGATGGGATATAAACTCGGTTTTTCGCTGAAAAATCGGACTTTCGTCAACAGACGGTTGATTGCGCTCTCACAAAGAGGAATCCCCTCAAGACTTTTACATGTGGAGGGGATGTCACGGATCGGACAAAGCTGTTCAACAAGTTCATTGAACGGCTAGCCAAAATAGGGCTGTTTTTATTTCATGAGCCTGTAATCAGCCGCGGACAAACAAGGTCTGCAAAGGCACATCACCGAGTTGGCGGCTCCAGTGCCCATGGACTGCTGGATCAAAGGTGGCGCCTTCTGGCAGCAGGTCAGCAGAATAGAAATGCTCGCCGGGCTTAAAAATTCTGGATACGCCGCCCTGCAAACCGATCTCCATTTGTCCTGCCAAAATGAAACACCATTGCGGACTGCCGGTACAGTGGATCTGGCTGCGAAAATCCACCGGGCTTTGACGCAACTGCATGCCACCGCTGGCAAACACCTGCGACAACAGAGACTGCGGATTGCCCTCGGTCAATGGGATCTGCTCGTCACGAAAACGCGCGCGGCCGTCGGTATCGGTATACAAAACAACTTTGGTGAAATGGGTCATGGCATTCAGTCCGTGTATAGGCCGCAGCAGTTTGAGAAGCGAAGCAGTTTAGCGTGACTGCACTCAACACTGCTTTTTGCAGCACGGCGTCACCCCGCGCGGATCTGCCACGCGGACGCCATTTGGTATCGGCGCAAGCGCTCCATACCTATTTGCAGGCTGCAACACGCGCCCAAGCAAAGGGGTGCGATTGGGCACTATTCGAAGTGAGTTGCGACGCACATCATGCGTTCTGTAGCAAGCACATTCCGGGTGCGCACTACATTGACACGCAGGCGCTGGAAGCGCCACCCTTCTGGAACGCAATAGACGACGTTGCCTTATTGGCACGCCTTGGTATTCACGGTATTCATTACAAAACGACGGTAGTTTTGTATGGACGCAACCAGTCTGCTGCCGCGCGCGTGGCCCACCTGATGCTCTATGCCGGTGTACAGGATGTGCGCCTGCTGGACGGCGGTTTTGATAGCTGGCATCGTGCAGGTTTCCCCTGCGAAAGCGGGGTTGCGGAGGCGGTATTGCCAGCGCGGGAGTTCGGCCTGCCAGGGCCTGGCAATCCACATTTCAAAATCGATCGGACACAAGCACGGCGCTATGCCAACCTCACTGTCAGTCCAACACTCAAGCACGCACTGGTGAGCATTCGAACCTGGGAAGAACATACCGGCCAGACCTCCGGCTACCTTTACATCAAAACCAAAGGTGACATACCCGGTGCGCTGTGGGGCCATGCCGGCAAAGGTGGAGACGTCAACGACATGAGCGCGCTTCAAAACGCTGATGGCACCATGCGCAGCGCTTCCGACCTTGCTGCACTCTGGGAGCGCTGCGGTATTTACCGTGATATGGACATCGCCTTTTACTGCGGTACCGGATGGCGGGCATCGCTCGCATTTTTCTACGCTTGGTTGATGGGCTGGGACCGCATCAGCGTGTTTGACGGCGGCTGGTTTGAATGGAGTTCCGTAGCACCCGAGCAGGATTGTTAGACCTGCGTCAGAATAGCCCCATGCGAATACTCCACACCATGCTGCGCGTTGGCGATCTTCAACGCTCCATCGATTTCTATACCAATGTGCTGGGCATGCAACTGCTGCGCACTTCGGAGAACCCGGCCTACAAATACACGCTGGCCTTTCTGGGGTTTGAAGCCAATCCGGCGCAAGCGGAAATTGAACTTACCTACAACTGGGGCGTAGACAAATACGAGATGGGCACCGCGTATGGTCACATTGCACTGGGCGTGCCCGACGCCTATGCAGCGTGTGAAAAAATTCAGGCCAACGGCGGCAACGTTACCCGTCCGGCCGGACCGGTTGCAGGCGGCACCACGGTTATCGCGTTCGTTACCGACCCGGACGGTTACAAGATCGAACTGATTCAGCGCGACGCTTGATTATTTCCTGAGCGCCTTGGTATCCAGCGCCAGCTGCGTTATTCGCAACCAATCGCCCTTAGCCATAGCGTCCGCCGGAACCAGCCAAGATCCGCCCACGCACACCACGTTTGGCAAGGCCAGAAACTCCGACGCGTTTTGCAGTGTGACGCCGCCGGTGGGGCAAAACTGCACATCAAAAAACGGACCGCTCCAGGCCTTCAACATGGCGGGTCCACCGGCTTGCATGGCGGGGAAGAACTTGAGCTGAGTAAAGCCGTCTTCCTGCGCCATCATGATTTCACTACCAGTTGCCACGCCGGGCAACAATGCCAGACCGGCATCGCGACAGGCTTGACCCACGGCGCTGGTGTAGCCGGGGCTCACGGCAAATCGCGAACCCGCGTTGGCCGCCGCTTGTGCGTCCGCTTTGGATCGCACAGTTCCGGCACCGACCACGGCCTCGGGCACCGCCTTGGCAATAGCCTCGATACACGCCAGCGCCTGCGGTGTGCGCAACGTAACTTCCAGCATACGAATGCCGCCGGCCACCAGCGCGCGAGCCATCGGCACAGCGTGTGCGACATCATTCAACACGATGACGGGGATAACCGGTGCGTCCTGCATCACTTGCAGGGGGGTAAATTGTTGGGTGGCGCTCATAGCAATGTCTCTTTGTTTTTAAGAATGGGAATCCGTTACAGCCAAGTGCAGGCACCCTCTTCTGCGGTGAGCGCATTGCGGCGCATACCGGCAAAGAGTTCACGCCCCATCCCAATGCCGTTGGCCGCGCGCAATTCGGGCGGCATGATAGCCAGCGGACGTGCATCCCACTCCGACGAGCTCACCAGCACTTGCAATGTCTGCGCTTGCGCATCGAGGCGGATCACATCACCGTCACACACCTTGGCAAGCGCACCACCGGCCACCGCCTCAGGCGACACGTGAATGGCGGCAGGCACTTTGCCGGAGGCACCACTCATGCGCCCATCGGTCACTAAGGCCACGCGGTAACCCTTGCCTTGCAGCACCGCCAGTGGCGGCGTGAGTTTGTGCAACTCCGGCATGCCATTGGCCTGCGGTCCTTGCCAGCGCACTACGCACACAACATCGTGGTTGAGTTCGTCGGCCTTGAAGGCCTGGTGCAATTCTTCCTGCGAATTGAATACGCGGCATCGCGCTTCAATCACGTGCCGGTCGTCGGGTACGGCCGACACCTTGATCACGCTGCGCCCCAGATTGCCTTGCAGCAACTTCAAACCGCCGCTAGCGCTGAACGGTTTAGCGGCGGGTCGCACGACGCTGTCATCTTTGCTGTCTCCTGCTTCCAGCCATTGCAATGTGCCATTGGCGTTCGCCTGCGGAATACGGCTGTACTCGCGCAAGCCGCCACTACGCACGGTCAACACGTCGGCGTGCATGAAACCGGCATCGAGTAATTCGCGGATCACAAATCCGGGGCCGCCAGCCGCCTGAAACTGGTTGACGTCAGCGCTGCCGTTGGGATACACGCGCGTCAGCAAGGGCACCACGTCGGAGAGCGCTGAAAAGTCGTTCCAGTCAATCACAATGCCTGCCGAGCGCGCCACGGCCACCCAATGAATAAGGTGATTGGTCGAACCGCCGGTGGCCAGCAAGGCGACCATGGCATTGACGATGCAACGCTCATCGACCAGTACACCGATAGGCGAAAAGCGCTTGCCTTTGGTGATGTCCAACACCGTGCGCACCGCTTCGCGCGTGAGCTCTTCACGCACCGAATTGCCGGGGTTGATGAACGCCGTGCCCGGCACATGCAGGCCCATGGCTTCGAGCAGCATCTGGTTGCTATTGGCCGTGCCGTAGAACGTGCAGGTGCCCTGGCCGTGGTAGGCAGCGGACTCGGCTTCAAGCAACTCGGTGCGTCCCACCAGCCCTTGCGCAGCCTTCTCGCGGACCTTGGCTTTTTCATTGTTGGGCAAGCCGGATGTCATAGGACCGGCGGGCACAAACACCGTTGGTAAATGTCCGAAATGCAAAGCACCGATCAATAGGCCCGGCACGATCTTGTCGCACACGCCCAGCATCAATGCACAATCAAAAACATCATGGCTGAGCGATACCGCAGTGGCCATGGCAATGGCGTCGCGGCTGAACAGGCTAAGCTCCATACCCGCGGTCCCTTGGGTAACACCATCGCACATGGCGGGCACACCACCTGCCACCTGCGCAGTAGAACCCAAACGGCGGGCTTCCTGCTTGACGACATCGGGGTAATGCTGCAGCGGCGCATGGGCAGACAGCAGATCGTTGTAGGCATTGACAATGCCTATATTGGGTCCACGCTCGGCCACCACTTTGAACTTGTCGATACCCGTAGCGTGGGACTTGTCGGCGTCGGGCATGGCTGCAAAGGCGTGGGCCACATTGGCGCAACCCATACGCTGCGCGCCGGGGTCGCGCTTAGAGGCGGCATCGATCTGCGCCAGATAGGCTGCGCGGGTCGGCGCACTGCGCTCGATGATACGGCGGGTGACGGACTGCACGGTGGCGTGCAAAGCAATACTGGAGGAGGATGTCGCCATAGTCTGGTTCTCGTTTTGGTAACAAAATTACACAATCAATGGTAACTGGGAAACACCGGTTTGTGTGTTGCCCAGGTTACCAGCGGGTTACCAAATGCGCACCGACATAATTACCGCCATGCCAACCACATCCACAACAGCAACCGGCCATGATGCGAGATGGGTGGGCTGCTTGTCTTTGGGGCAGTTGATCAGCTGGGGCAGCGTGTTCTATCTTTTTGCGCTGGTGATGGTGCCGGTGGAGCAGGCATTCGGTTTGAGTCGCACTCAATCGTCTCTGGCCTTCAGCCTGGCCTTGTTGTTTGAAGGTTTACTGGCCTACCCGGTGGGACGCTGGATCGACCGGGGCCATGAGCGACTAGTCATGACGGGCGGCTCGGTGCTGGTGGCAGTCTGTCTGTGTTTGCACAGTGTGGTGGCAGGACCGATAGCCTTTTACGCAGCATGGGCCGGACTGGGCGCGGGCATGGCGGCCACGCTGTACACCCCGGTGTTTGCGGTGGTGACAAGGCGCTACCCCAATGATTACCGGCGCGCCATCATCACCATGACATTTTTGGGCGGTTTGGCCAGCACGGTTTTTATTCCACTCATTGCGTGGCTGATGGCGCAATTTGGCTGGCGCGATGCGCTGCAGATTTTGGCCGCACTGCATATGACCGTGGTTGCGCCACTGCACTGGATTTGCCTGAAGAATGCGCCCGTCTCAACAGTGCACGCATCAACCATTGAAACAGGGCAGTCGCGGGATACGTTGAAGGACCATTTGCGCAGTGCCCCGTTCCTGTTGGTGGGCGCCTTTGTGGTGCTGACCATGGGGGTGACCGCTGCGTTACCGACGCACATGGTCACGCTGCTGCGGGAAAGCGGTATGGGTGAACACTGGGCCATCGCAGTGCCTGCGGCGATCGGCCTGGCGCAGGTGTCCGGGCGTTTACTGCTGTTCTTTTTCGAGCGGCACTTCAATGTCCATGTGGCCAACCGCATCATTCCATGCCTGATGCCGCTGGCACTGGCTGCGCTGTTGCTTGCCTTGGCCTCCACCGCTTCATCCATAGAAGCCTTTCGCCACATTGCACTACCGCTGGTATTGCTGTTTGTGCTGCTCTGGGGAATAGGCAACGGGATGCTCACCATCGTCAAGGGGACGGCCATTGCGCAATATGTAAGCCGCGCCCATGCAGCATCACTCAACGGCGCTTTGGGTTTGCCGCTGGCACTGTCCCGGGCAGCGGCTCCGTTGGGATTGGGTTGGTTGTGGAGCGCTGATGCGGGCTATCGCAACGGCCTATGGGTCTTGCTGGCGATGGGTGTGCTGGGGGGGATGGCGCTGTGGATGGCGCAGTCCGATGAGTTCCGCTCAACGCCGCGCTGAAAAAAGTGCTGCTGCCCGCTTTAAATCTTCGACGGTATCAATATCCATCACGCATCCTGCATCGTCCACCGGTAACAGCGTCTTGCGAAATGTGCTGGCAACAGCAGCTGCACCTGCCACCCCTTGCAACGCTGCCAAAGCTTCTCCGCACGCCACCGAAAAGCGCACCGGATGACCTCGCTGCCCCTGATACATGGGCACCGCTACATCCGCATCGACAACCACGCCCGCGATGTGTAGCAAAGTCTGCGGAGTGATCATGGGAAGATCCGCCGGCAGAATCATCCAGCCATTTGCATCACGGGTAGCGCGTACCGCAGTGGCGATAGAGTCACCCATGGTGGGGTGACCCGCGTCTTCTAAGTGCCACGGCAGGCCGCTCAGCTGCACGGCTTCCAGCGTGCGTTGCAGCACGGTTTTCCCGCAAAGATTGGCCTGCAATTTGTGGGTAGTTCCGCCGGATGCCAGAAAGCGCTCACCGCGCCCGGAGGCCAGTACCAACACGGTTGGCTGACGCAAGTTACTCACAGAAGTCGACTTCTAAAAAACGTCAGGCAACGGCGCACGCCGAGGCTTGCGTGCTTGCCGGTGTGGCGCTCACCCGATTTTTGACCTGAACAATTTCCGCCACGATAGACACCGCAATCTCCGCAGGCGTGCGTGCGCCTATGCGCAGCCCGACAGGGCCGTGCAATCGCGCGAGATGGTTCTCAGGAATATCAAAGTGCTCGGCAAGACGTCTTTTACGCGCGTCCTGATTGCGGCGCGAACCCAAAGCGCCGACGTAAAACGCATCGCTTCCCAACGCTTCGAGCAGCGCCATGTCGTCCAGCTTGGGATCGTGGGTGAGTGCCACGATGGCGGTATGTGCATCGGGCTTTAACTCGCGCACCACATCGTCAGGCATTCCGGGAATACGACGCACCTGGCCGTTGGCCTGCTCCAGCAAGGTCGCCGCATATTCATCGCGCGGGTCGCACACCAGCACTTCAAAGTCCAGCGCCACCGCCATGGCGGCCACGGCCTGTGATAGCTGTCCTGCGCCAATCAGCAACAAGCGCCAGCGCGGTCCGAACAAGGTTGTCAATGTGCTGCCGTCAAACGCCATCTGCGCAACGCGCACCGCGTGCTCCAGCGTCACTTGTCCAGTCGCCAGCGTCAGAGTTCGTGACAATAGTTGGTGATCGGCGGTGCGCTGCAGAACTTCGGAAATCCATGCCGTGTCGATCACGGGCTCCTGCACCAGACGCAAAGTGCCGCCACAGGGCAGCCCGAAGCGCGCAGCCTCTTCCTTGCTGACGCCATAGGCAATCATCGACGGAAGCACGGCACGTTGGGTTTCGCTTTGCTGCAAAGCGGCTTTGGTGCGGGCGATCAAATCGTCTTCCACACAACCGCCCGACACCGAGCCACTGACAACGCCATCATCGCGGACGGCCAGCAGAGCCCCGGGCGGGCGCGGTGCGCTCCCCCAGGTCTCTACCACCGTGACCAGCGTGACCGCATGGCCCGATTGCCGCCACGCCAGCGCGTGGGCCAAAACTGTTAAATCAAGGCTTTCCATATCGCCATTGTGGACTGGTCTAGGATCGGTGCTTAAGCCGCCGCGATCGCTTGCGCGGTCAGCGGCAGTTTACGCACACGTTTACCGCTTGCGGCAAACACCGCATTGGCAATCGCCGGAACCACCAGTGCGGTGGCAGGTTCGCCGATACCGCCGGGCTTTTCGGTGCTCTTGACCAGCACAATATCCACCTTGGGCGCCTGGAACATACGCACCACCGGAAACTCGCCGTAGTTGGTCTGCTGCACAACGCCCTTGTCCATGGTGATTTCCTGCATCAGACCGGCACCCATGCCAAACACGATGCTGGATTGAATCTGCGCTTCCACCGTGTCGGGGTTAATCATGTGGCCTACATCTGCAGCCACTGTGACCTTGTGTACTTGCACACCCTGTGGCCCGACAGACACCTCGGCCACCTGCGCCATGTAGGAGTCGTAACCCTCCATCAAGGCGATGCCGTGGGCATGGCCCTTGGGCAGGGGCTTGCCCCAACCCGCTTTTTCTGCAGCCAGACGCAGCACGTTGGCAAAACGCGGCTTGTTACCCAACAGTGCCAGACGGTACTGGTAAGGGTCTTTGCCGGCAGCCGTTGCCAATTCATCAATGAAGCTCTCATTGGCAAAAGCATTCATGTTGTGGCTCACGGCGCGCCAGTAGCCTACGCGAATGCCCGTGTCGATGATGTGCAGGTCGTGCTTAGTATTGGGAATCTCATACCCCGCCACGGCAGCCTCGCCCATGAACGGGTCGAAGGTTTCTTTAGGGAGTCCGAAGGCGCGTTGTGTCACCGACTGCGATGCGACCTTGAAATGCAGGGCCACCGGATTGCCTTTTGCGTCTAGTCCGGCTTCAAGCTGATTGACCCCCAGCGGACGGTAAAAGTCGTGCGTCATATCGTCTTCACGCGACCACACCAGCTTGACCGGCTGGTTCACCGCTTTGGAAATTTGCGCGGCCTGCACAATGAAATCCAGCTCCAGACGACGACCGAAGCCCCCGCCCAGGAAGGTGGTTTTAAGGGTGACATCTTCCGGCTTCAGGCCCAGCGCGCCCGCAACCGCGCCTTGAGCGCCCTGCTGGAACTGGGTAGAGCCGATCAGCAAAATCTTGCCGTCCTTGTAACTGGCCGTGAAGTTCATCGGCTCCAGCGGCGCATGCGCTTGCATGGGGCTGATGTATTCGGCCTTGACCACCTTCGCGGCGCCTTTGAGCGCTTCAGCGGCATTACCCACCGGTGTGCCGATAGGCAGCGCCTTGACGTTGCTGATGGCATCGCGCGTGGCTTTGAGCACCGCTTTGTGGTCCAGCGCAGCACCGGCACCACTGTCCCACTTCACAGTCATCGTTTTGCGGGCTTTCACAGCTTGCCAGTAGCTCTTGGCCACCACAGCAACACCGTCGTTGATTTGCACTACGTCCACTACGCCGGGCATGCCCTTGGCCGCAGACGCATCAAAGCCGGCCACCTTGCCACCGATTACCGGGCATTGCTCCAAGCTGGCGTACAGCATGCCGGGCAGCTTGACGTCAATGCCGTACTCGGCACCGCCGCGCACTTTGGCGGGCGTGTCCAGGCGTTTGGTGCGCTTGCCGACGATGGTGAAATCCTTGGGGTCTTTGAGCGCCACTTTTTCAGGAACCGGCAACTTGGCAGCAGCCTCGGCCAGATGGCCGTAAGACGCGCGCTTGCCGCCGGGTCCGGAGACAAAACCCTGATCGGCCTTGAGCGAGGCGCGCTCCACCTTCCATTCATCGGCAGCAGCACTGATCAGCATCTCGCGAACCTGGGCTCCTGCAACACGCAGTTTCTCCCAACCATCGCGCACCGAGGTCGATCCGCCGGTAATCTGTGCGCCCAGGAGCGCGTTCACGTAAACCGCAGCGGGCGGCGCATTTTCCACTTTGACGGTCTGCAAGTTCACATTTAGTTCTTCGGCGATCAGCATGGGCAACGCGGTGTAAACGCCCTGCCCCATCTCGGAGCGCGCGCACAACAGTGTGATGGTGTTGTCATCCGCAATATGCACCCAGGCATTGGGCGTGTGCAAAGTACCTGCGGCAAGTAGATTGCCGGGCAGCACGACGCCCATCAGCAGGCCGCCGGAAACAGCGGAGGTGTTCTTGAGAAAATTACGACGGGTAGTAGTCATGACGATCTCCTTAGGCTTTACGCATCATGGTGGCGGCGTCTTTGATCGCAGCCTTGATCCGTGGGTAGGTGCCGCAGCGGCAAATGTTGCCGCTCATCGCGTTGTCGATGTCGGTGTCGCTCGGGTTTTTGTTGGTGGACAACAAGGCGGCAGCACTCATCAGCTGGCCGGACTGGCAGTAGCCGCACTGCGGCACATCGTGTTTGATCCACGCCACTTGCAAGGGGTGGCTATTGTCTTTGGACAGCCCTTCAACAGTGGAAATCTTTTTGCCGGCCACGCTGGCGACAGGCGTCTGACAGGCGCGCGCAGGCTTGCCGTTAATATGAACGGTACATGCACCACACAGTGCAGCACCGCAACCGAATTTGGTTCCGGTCATTCCCAACTCGTCACGAATCACCCACAACAAAGGGGTATCGGCTTCGGCTTGTGCCTCTACCGTTTTGCCATTGACTTGAAATTTGGTACTCATCGTGCTTGCTCCTGAAAATTGCTTGAATTTCACGTATTTTTTGGGGGCAATCCCCGTTTGACGCGGGGCGAGAATAGTGGTGATCGCCGCCTCTGCCGCGCGGGTTTGCCCTAGGTTGATACAGGTTTTCTCAAATTGATACACATCAACCGGACATTGACGCCACCATACGGCACTCAAACCATTGCCTGCCTATACTGAGCCTATGAAATCCATTTCAGAACTTCGCAAAAGTTACGAACGCGCCGAGTTGGACGAGAGTGCATCCGACCCGGACCCCTTGCAGCAATTTGAAAAATGGCTGAAAGAAGCTATTTCAGGTGAAGTGCCCGAGCCCAATGCCATGACGCTGGCCACCGTGTCGGGCGACCTGCGCCCATCTACGCGTGTGGTGCTGATCAAGGGATATGACGCGCACGGCATCGTCTGGTACACCAACTACGAAAGTCGCAAGGGACAGGAGCTGGCGGGAAATCCTTTTGCAGCCTTGCAATTTCACTGGGTCGAGCTGGAACGCGTGGTGCGCATTGAGGGCATCGTGGAAAAAGTCAGTGCAGAAGAAAGCGATGCGTACTTTCACAGCCGTCCGCTGGATTCGCGCATCGGTGCCTGGGCATCGCCGCAAAGTGAGGTGATCCCGGGGCGCACGATGCTCGTGACCAACGCTGCAAAATACGCTGCGCAATTCCTGCTGCAACCGCCGCGCCCACCGAACTGGGGCGGCTACCGTCTCAAGCCGGATAACTGGCAGTTCTGGCAGGGCCGCAAGAGCCGCCTGCACGACCGTCTGCGCTACACGCAGCAAACTGACGGTGGCTGGCTGCGCGAGCGCCTGGCGCCGTAGCGCTAAACCGGGTAAAGATACATGACCAAGCTCAGGGTCACGAGCGCAAAAAGCGTAGACAACGCCACAGCCGCGGTCACCTCGGCTTCGGCCACCTTGTAGCGCTGCGAGAACAAGAACACATTGGCACCGATGGGCAACGAGGCGGTAATGACCATGACCGTCAAGTGCAACCCGTCGACATGCATCAGGTACGACGCAATCGCCACAAACACCGGCAGCAGCACGTTTTTGGTCAAGGCCATGCCGATGGCGGAAGACCAATGTTCTTTGGCCGTGCGCCCTGCGAGGGTCATACCCACCAGTAGCAAGGCCAATGGACCGAATGCGCTGCCCAGCCACAGCAGTGGCTTGTCGATCACTTGAGGAATGAACAGCCCGGTCTGGGCAAATGCCAGCCCCAGCAAAATCGGCAAAGGCACCGGATGCACCAGCGCCGACTTGGCAGCCAGCAGCACCGTACGCCAAAGCGGCATGCGTCCCATCGGGGTATGCGCCTGTTCCTGCGCGGTGACTATTTCCAGTAGCACCGTGCCCGCAGTCAACAAAACCAGCGCATGAATCGACACAAGCGTGAGTAGCACCACCATACCCGCCTGCCCGAATGCAAGCCCCACCAGGGGAATGCCAATCATCACCGTGTTGCTGAAGGTGCATGCCAGAGTGATGACTATAGCGCGCTTGCCTAAACCTTTAACCAGCAGGATGCCGATAAACAGCGCAGTCACCCCCAGAAAGTAACTGGCGACCGGCATGAAGTCGAGCTGCTCGACATGCACCGTGCTCATCGTGCGAAACAGCAAGGCGGGGGTGAGCACCAGAAACGCAAGGTTGGAGAGGTCCTTAACCGCTTCGGCGCGGATGATGGCCGCGCGCGCCATCCAGTAGCCCACGGCAATAACCACCACCACGGGCAGCAGGGACGAGAAAACCGGAGAGTTCAGAGCGCTGCTTACTTCACAGAAACCGCATTGGTCATGCGGTAGTAGAGTCCATAGGGATCATCATTGAGCACCGCAAACTGCCCTTCCACCACCACAGCTTCCATGACGTATTTCACGGGCGTCTTGGTTTTAATCTCAATCATGCTCTCGGGCCCGCCCGGGGTACAAAAGGAACAGGTCAAAGGGACGGAGCTGAGCAGGAAATGCTTTTGCTTTTCACCAGGCTCCAGCGGCATCATGAAGCCCTGCACGCGCTGGCTCTTGAGATTCAAGGCCTGCACGGTGGTGGGAAACACCGGCAGGATGCGGTTTTTGTCGACCTTGGTTTTCACCGCAGTCAGCACTGACCATGGCAACACATCGGCGCGCTCCTGCAGAGGCGCAAACGGGCTATTGGGGCTGTGTACACCGGCACCGCTTCCCATCGGAATGCCACTGTCTGCCATCGGTGCGCCCAGCTGCGCGTTAACACCCGTAGTGGCCACGACAACAGCCATCACGCAAAGCGTCAAGGCTGTTTTGAGGAATGCTTTACGTTTCATGATGTGTACTCCAGACTGATGCAAGTTTACTGCCCGGTGTGCAATCTGTTCAGGTCTTTTGCAGGCGACTGAAGGTCTTGCGGAACTTTGCCACTTTGGGCGCAGCCACTGCCATGCAATATCCCTGGTTGGGATTGCGGGCAAAGTAGTCTTGGTGGTAATCCTCCGCCGCCGCGTATTTGGAAAGCGGCATAACTTCGGTCACCAACGCGCGGGAATAAACGCCGCTGGCTGCCATTTCATCCATCACCTCTTTGGCAACCGTCTCTTGCTCGGGCGTGGTGAAGTAGATGCCGCTGCGGTACTGGGTTCCGGTATCCGCACCCTGTCGGTTCAGCGAGGTCGGGTCATGAATCACAAAAAAGATTTCCAGAATCTCACGAGTCGAAATCTGTGCGGTGTCATAAAACAGCTTCACCACCTCGTTGTAGCCACTGGTACCGGTGCAGACCAATTCATAGCTGGGTTCAGGGGCATGGCCGTTGCTGTAACCTGATTCCACATCGACCACGCCACGGACTAGCACATACACCGCCTCGGTACACCAGAAGCAACCGCCCCCCAGCACAATGGTTTGCAACGTATCAGTCATGTTTTCTCCGTATAAGGGTATTCGTCAGTCAGCAATGTCGGATCTTACGTTTGCGGCCAATCCCATGGGTTTGACACTGCTATAGGCCAAAGCTACACTAATAACCAAATGGTCATTAAAAAAAATTGTCCCGTTGTTGCCCTGTGTCAGGTGGTCTCCAACGAGCGGGCTAAACGCGAACGACGCAAAGAGGCGCGCCCCGGCGAATTGCTGGCGGCGGCCTTGGATTTATTCGTCGAAAAAGGCTTTGCCGCAACCCGTGTGGAGGAAGTGGCCCAACGCGCCGGTGTCTCCAAAGGTACCTTATTCTTGTATTTCTCCAGCAAGGAAGAGCTTTTTAAAGCGGTGGTGCGGGCCAACATCTCGGGCCGTTTCACTGAGTGGAGCAATGAACTGGAAACCTACGAAGGCTCCAGCGAAGACTTGGTGCGTTATTGCATGAACAGCTGGTGGGAGCGCATCGGCTCCACCAAAGCTTCCGGCATACCGAAGCTGATGATGAGTGAGGCGGGCAACTTCCCCGAGATTGCCAAGTTTTATCAGGAAGAAGTGCTACTGCCAGGCAGCGCATTGATAAAGCGCATCCTGCAACGTGGCGTGGATCGCGGTGAATTTACAGCGGTCGACCCGGTGTACGGCGTCTACACCATTTTGGCCCCGATGATATTTCTGGCGATGTGGAAACATTCGTCCGGCAGCTGCGGTGACCCCAGTGTTCCATTGAACCCCGAGCAGTACATCGCTGCACAACTCAACACCATATTGCAGGGCTTAAGCGTACGCCCTGCTATGCCAAACAAAGCATGAAACTTTCCTTGAAATGGGTGGCTGCAACGGCAATTGGCATTGTGCTGTTGGGTGGCGGCGTTTACCGCGCGCTGGCCTCGCGCGAGACAGCAAACCAGGCGCTGCAGTCACAGCAAGCCCTGCAAAAAGCACAGGCCACCGTGATGCTGTCCGACACCGATGTCAGCAAAGTGCAATTGCTGCCACTGGTGCAAACGCTGCCCGTATCCGGCCCGATCAAGGCGGTGAACTCCGCATTTGTAAAAGCACGGGTATCAGGCGAGTTACAGGATCTGGCCGTGCGCGAGGGCGACAGCGTCAAGGCTGGCCAGTTCATCGCGCGGGTGGACGTTACCGAGTACCAGGCCCGCCTACGCCAAGCCCAACTGCAAGCCGATGCTGCAAAAGCCCAGGTCGACATTGCCAAGCGTGCGCTTGACAATAACAAGGCGCTGGTCGACCAGGGCTTTATTTCAAAAACTGCGCTGGACTCCTCGTTGTCAACTTTGGCTGCCAACGTTGCAACCTTTCAGGCTGCGCAGGCCGGCGCTGATGTTGCCCGCAAGGCCGTGGACGACGCTGTGCTGCAAGCACCTATTGGCGGTCAGATTGCCCAGCGCCTTGCGCAGCCCGGCGAGCGCGTGGCAGTCGATGCCAAAGTGGTCGAAATCGTGGACCTTAGCCGACTGGAGTTGGAGGCCAGCTTGAGCGCAGCGGACTCGCTGCGCGTGAAAATCGGACAAGTTGCAACGCTGCTTGTGGAAGGCAGTGTGGCGCCCGTGTCCTCCAAGGTGGTGCGCATCAACCCCAGCGCCACAGCCGCAAGCCGCGCGGTGCTGGTGTACCTGTCACTCGACAGTGGTAGCAATTTGCGCCAAGGGCTGTTTGCCCGCGGTACGCTGGCCACCGGCTCCTCGCAGACGCTTGCCGTGCCGCTGGACTGCGTGCGCAGTGACAAACCCAAACCCTATCTCCAAATCATGCGCGGTGGCGTGGTGGTTCACCAGACCATAGAGACCGGCGTGCAGGGTACTGCGCTGGGTCAGGACATGATTGAAGTGAGGGGTGTTGCCGCTGAAACTGAAATATTGCGCGGCAATGTAGGCGGCCTGCGCGAAGGCACCCTGTTGGCACGCAGTGCGGGCAAGACCTGATGTGGTTCACCCGCGTTAGCCTGCAAAACCCGGTTTTTGCCACCATGCTGATGATGGCCCTGGTGGTGCTGGGCGCATTTTCGTTGCAACGGCTCAAGGTCGATCAATTCCCCAACATCGACTTTCCGGTGGTGGTGGTGAGCACCGAATATCCGGGCGCCTCGCCCGAAATTGTGGAGAGCGAGGTCACCAAAAAAATCGAAGAAGGCGTCAACTCGATTGCCGGCATCAATGCCCTGACTTCGCGCAGCTACGAAGGCCAGTCGGTTGTCATTATTGAGTTCGACCTGTCCTCCGATGGCCGCAAGGCGGCTGACGATGTACGCGAAAAAGTAGCCGCTGTGCGCGCTGCCCTGCGTACCGAAGTGAAAGAGCCAAGGGTGCTGCGGTTCGACCCTTCATCACGAGCCATCTGGTCGATTGGCGTATTGGCTGATAGCAACAAGCCAGGAGTCAAAATACCAGACGCGGTAGAGATGACGAACTGGGCCGAGCAGGTCTTCAAAAAGCGGCTGGAAAACGTGCGCGGTGTCGGCTCGGTAACGGTCGTGGGCGGAACCCGGCGCGAAATCAATCTGTACTTGAACCCGCAGGCCTTGGAGTCCTTTGGCATCACGACCGACCAGGTGGTTAATGCCATACAGAGTGAGAATCAGGACGTGCCGGTGGGCACCATCAACAGTACGCAGCAGGAGCGGATAATTCAGCTCCATGCGCGGATGGACAAACCACAGGACTTCGGGCGCATTATCGTGGCCCGCAAAAATGGCGCTGCCGTACGCTTGGACCAACTGGCCCGCATCTCCGACGGTGCGCAGGAAGCCGAAAGTCTGGCCCTCTTTAACGGCGAGCGCACGCTGGTTCTCAATGTACAGAAGGCACAAGATGAAAACACCATTGACGTGGTCGACGGCTTGCTCAAAACCATGGCCACCGTGCAAAAGGAGTTGCCTGCCGGAATGCGGCTCGAACCTATCAGCGATGGCTCGCGCCAGATTCGTGTATCGGTGGACAACGTACGCCGCACGCTGATTGAAGGCGCACTGCTCACCGTGCTGATCGTATTTTTATTCCTCAACTCCTGGCGTTCCACCGTCATCACTGGTCTGACCCTGCCGATTGCGCTGATCGGCACCTTCTGGTTCATGAACATGTTCGGCTTCACCATCAACATGATCACGCTGATGGCGCTGAGCCTGTGCGTGGGCTTGCTGATTGACGACGCCATTGTGGTGCGCGAGAACATCGTGCGCCATGTGCAAATGGGCAAACCGGCATTCCGCGCCGCGATGGAGGGCACCGAGGAAATCGGTCTGGCCGTGCTGGCTACCACCCTGTCCATCGTTGCGGTGTTTTTGCCCATCGGCTTTATGGGCGGCATCATCGGTAAGTTCTTCCATGAGTTCGGGCTCACCATCGTTGCGGCTGTGATGATTTCCATGTTCGTTAGTTTCACGCTGGACCCCATGCTGTCCAGCATCTGGCACGACCCCGACATAGAGCGGCAAGGCAAAGTGGACGGCAAATCCGGTTGGTACGACAAGACCATAGGCCGTGTCACCGCATGGTTTGACCGCACTACAGAGCAACTTGCGCAAGGCTATAAGACATTGCTGGCCTGGGCATTGGTGCACAAACTCAAAACAGTTTTGCTGGGACTCGGCATTTTTGTCGGCAGTATTTTCATGGTGCCCTTGCTGGGCACCGAGTTTGTTCCCAAGGCGGATTTTTCCGAAACTTCGGTGAACTTCTATACGCCCGTAGGCTCTTCTCTGGAGGCCACCGAAGCCCGCTCACGCCAGGTGGATGCCATCCTGCGCTCATTCCCCGAGGTGCGATACACGCTGACCACCATCAACACGGGTAACGCACAGGGCAAGATGTACGCCAGCATGTATGTGCGACTGGTAGACCGGAAGCAGCGCGACCGGAGTGTGGACCAGATGTCGGTGGTGTTGCGCCAGAAATTGGCCACGGTACCCGGCATTACCGTGACGCACGTGGGTCTGTTGGACTCTACGGGCGGCGGCAAGCAGATTCAGTTTTCCATTCTGGGCACCGACACCGCTGAACTGGAGCGCATTACCCGCGTTGCAATGGACAAGGTTCGCAATATCCCCGGACTGGTGGACCTGGACTCCAGTGTCAAACCCAATAAGCCCACGCTGGATGTGAAGGTACGCGTCGACGCTGCCTCTGACCTCGGGTTGAATACGCAGCAAATCGGCACCGCCCTGCGGACCCTGGTGGCGGGCCAAAGCGTAGGCAATTGGCGTGCGGCAGATGACCAGACGTATGACGTCATCGTGCGGCTGGCCCCTGACGCCCGCAATGCAGCGAGCGATATGAAAAACATTCCCTTCACCGTAGGGACCAATGCCGATGGAAGTTCACGCATCGTGCGGCTCAATCAGGTGGCCGATGTGGTGAGCACCACCGGTCCTAATCAGATCAACCGGCGCGAGCTCACGCGCGAAGTGTCCATCAGCGCCAACGTATCGGGCCGCTCGGGCGGCGCGGTGTCCGCCGATGTCACGCGCGCCATGCAGGAGGTGGACATGCCACCAGGCTATCGCTACCAGTTCAGCGGCTCCACCAAGGACATGGCCGAATCGTTTGGTTACGCCATTTCGGCACTGGCCATGGCCATAATCTTCATCTACATGATTCTGGCCAGCCAGTTCAAAAGCTTTTTGCAGCCGCTGGCGCTCATGACGGCCCTACCGCTCACCCTGATCGGTGTGGTGCTCGCCTTGCTGATGTTCAACTCCACGCTATCCATGTTCTCGGTGATTGGCGTGGTCATGCTCATGGGTCTGGTGACCAAAAATGCGATTTTGCTGGTGGACTTTGCCATTCGTGCACGCCAGGAAAGCGTCGATGTGGATGGCCGCCGCATCCCCGGAATGGAACGCAGCGCCGCGCTGCTGATGGCCGCACGGGTGCGTTTGCGCCCCATCCTGATGACCACGCTGGCCATGATTTTCGGCATGGTTCCCCTCGCCTTTGCGCTCACCGAAGGCTCGGAACAGCGTGCACCCATGGGTCAGGCCGTGATTGGCGGCGTGATCACCTCTTCATTGCTCACGCTGGTGGTAGTACCCGTGGTTTATTGCTATATGGATGATCTGGCGCAATGGGCCAAACGCGTATGGCACGGCAAGACCACCCCGCCCGCTAAAATTGACGGTTAATTCTGCCCAACACCCAAGTTCATTTCCGGAGTAAGAAACATGACCTCATCCCCTATCGAACAAGCCCGTTTCAACATGATTGAGCAGCAGGTGCGCCCCTGGAACGTTCTGGACGGTGAAGTGCTAAGCCTGCTCTCCGAAGTAAAACGCGAAAACTTTGTCACCAAGGCCTATCAAGGCATTGCGTTTGCCGACCTGGAAGTGCCTTTGGGCCATGGTCAGGTTATGCTGGCGCCGCGTCTGGAAGCACGTCTGCTGCAAGACCTTTCGGTGCAAAAGACCGACAAGGTGCTCGAAGTTGGCACCGGCTCCGGCTTCATGGCCGCGTTGCTGGGCCACCGTGCACAGCGCGTCCTGTCGCTCGAACTGGTTCCTGAACTGGTCAGCATGGCCCGCGACAACCTGCAAACTGCCGGTGTGGGCAATGTCGATGTGCGCCAGGCCGACGGTTCGCAAGGCGCGGCGGCTGATGGCCCATTTGACGTGATCATGCTGAGCGGCTCGGTAGCGGAAGTGCCGCAGGCCTTGTTGCAACAGCTCAAAGTGGGTGGTCGCCTGGCCGCCGTGGTGGGCGAAGAACCCGTAATGTGCGCGACTTTTATCACCCGCACCAGCGATACCAATTTCCGAACCACCAAGCCCTGGGACACCATTGCGCCGCGTTTGCAAAACTTTGCCGAGCATTCGCACTTTAGCTTCTAAGACTCGCAGAGACTAATGTCATGATTGCCCAAATACGTCCCGCCCAAATTGCTGACTGGCTCCAATCGGAGCGCAGCAATGGCGCTGAACCCTATGTGCTGGATGTGCGAGAGCCGCATGAGCTGCAATTCGCAAGCGTACGGGCCGAAGGCTTTGCGGTACTGACCATTCCCATGGGCACCATACCGGCGCGTCTGGCAGAGTTGGACCCGGCGCAGCCTGTGGCCTGCCTGTGTCACCACGGGGCGCGCAGCATGCAAGTGGCCAACTTTTTGGCATCACGCGGTTTTGACGCCGTCGTCAATATTGCAGGCGGAATTGATGCCTGGACTGCCGAAGTCGACGCAAGCGTCCCCCGTTATTAAGTTCTCAGAAGGTCTCTCTATGTTCCGCACCCAAGGCCGCCCCGGCTTCCCGTTTTTGCGCAAATGCGTACCCATAAGCATTGCACTCTGGGGCGCTGGCTGCTCGGTACAGGCGCAAAGTCTGGTGGACCTGTACAACGCGGCACGCAGCTACGATGCGACCTACCAGTCTGCCAAGTCGCAATACGATGCCACCATCGCCAAGGGTGATCAATCGCTGGCCGGCATTTATCCCACGGCCAATCTGGGCGCAGCGGCTTCGCAAACCAATCAGGACAGTTCGCTTGCCACACTGGCCGGCAGAAACTACAACACACAGTCGGCCACGGTGAGTGTGTCGCAGCCAATCTACCGCCCTGCCAACTGGGCCACCTATGAGCAAGGCAAGAAGCAGATTGAAGTGGCCCAGGCCCAACTCACTGCTGCCGAACAAGACCTCATCGTGCGCCTCAGCCAGGCCTATTTTGATGTTCTCACCGCCGCCGACACGCTGGCCTCGGTGCGCAGCCTCAAGACCGCCACCGCCGAGCAACTGGCCTCGGCCAAGCGCAATTTTGAAGTGGGCACGGCCACCATCGTGGACACCCGCGACGCCCAGGCAAAGTACGACCTGGTTATCGCCCAGGAGCTGGCGGCGGACAACGACCTGCGTGTGAAATCCCTGGCGCTGGACCAACTGGTCGGCCGCTCCGGCACTGCCCCCAAGCCATTGCTGGCCCCGGTTGTGCTGAGCAACTTGCTGCCTGACGACGTAGAACAGTGGGTGCGCGATTCCGAGGACAACAGTCCGGCTATCAAGCAGCTAGCGACCGCATTGGCCGTGGCCAAACTGGAAACCCAAAAAGCCGAGGCTGGCCACAAACCCACACTGGACCTGACCGGCAGCTACAGTACATCCAACAACGGCGGCAGTGCCACGGTCACGTCCAATTACAGCCTCAACTCCGGCACCATCGGACTGAGCTTCAACCTCCCGCTGTTTGCCGGTTACTCCATACAAAACCGCGTGAAAGAGACTTTGGCCCTGGAAGACAAAGCCCAAAGCGATCTGGAAGCCACGCGCCGCAGCACGGCGCAGGCCACGCGCACCGCGTTCTTCGGCGTGAAATCGGGCCTCTCGCAGGTAAAGGCCTATGAAGCCGCTGA
The DNA here is from genome assembly GCA_947373605.1 of Comamonadaceae bacterium. GTDB lineage: Bacteria > Pseudomonadota > Gammaproteobacteria > Burkholderiales > Burkholderiaceae_C > Allorhodoferax. The sequence goes on along the minus strand of CANBYM010000004.1, from coordinate 29,874 downwards.
AGCGTCCAGCCAGAGCGCACTGGACTCCAACAAACTGGGCTATCAGGTCGGCGTCAAAATTAACATCGACGTGCTCAACTCCCAAAGCCAGTTGTACGACACCAAAGCCAAACTCGCCAAAGCGCGCTACGACGTGCTGGTGGGCGGCCTCAAACTGCGCCAGGCCGTGGGCACCCTGAATGCGGCGCACTTGCAACCGATCAATGCGCAACTGAGCCCCTAGCGTTTACCGCAGCACATCAGTTTTCCCGTTGGCACCAACTTCTCTATTGAGCCATTCAGTAGTAATTAGCGGGTGACTCCGGTGTCCAAACACTAAATCGAACCAGCCGTCGTCAACAACCCCTCATTGCGACCGCACTGGTCGCATGCTGTACGCTTGTCACGGCGCAAGTGGTGCCTATGATTCCTTTTGACTCCGTGCCCAATCCAATCAAGATGCCCAAAGGCACTTACCTGGGTGAGGTCAGCGGTGTGGCGGTGAATTCCAAAGGACATATCTTTGTTCTCAGTCGGGGCAATACTTCGGGGCCTGCGTATGGAGCCGCGGCCACGCAATTGCTGGAGTTTGACGCCGGAGGAAAATTTATACGCGAGATCGGTAAAAACCTCTACGCATGGTCGTTCGCGCACATGGTCCGCGTGGATGCACAGGACAACATCTGGGTTACGGACAAGGGCTCAGACATGGTGATCAGCTTCAACCCCGAGGGTCAGGTGCGCATGGTGTTCGGACGCAAGCAGGAGGCTTCTGACAAGGAGACCGGGCCGCTGGAACATCCGAGTCCACCCTTGCCGGGCGAGGTGGGGCGCTTCCGCCAAGTGACTGATGTGACATGGGACCCGCAGGACAATATCTACATCAGCGACGGATACATCAACTCGCGCATCGTCAAGGCCGACAAGGACGGCAACTGGCTTTTCTCATGGGGTGATCGTGGCGGCAAGCCGGGTGAAATGCACACGCCGCATAGCATCGCGGCAGATGCCCAGGGCCAGATTTACGAGGCCGACCGCGGCAACCGTCGCATTCAGGTGTTTGATGGTGAAGGCAAGTTGATGCGCATTATCAAGATCGACGTGCCCTTTGATAGTTCCATCCATCCCGCCATCGGCTCCACGCCCGATGTATCAAAGATGGATGAGCCGTCTGTGGCCAACAAGCTCATGATGCCGGGCTCGCCCTGGGTGCTGTGCATTACGCCAGCGCCGCATCAGGTGCTGTACGTGTCAGACGCATACCCGGGTCGCATTTACAAGCTGGCACTGGACGGTACCGTACTGGGCGTACTGGGTCAAGCAGGCAAGCAACCCAAACACTTCGGCTGGATCCACAGCATGGCCTGTCCGAATGAAAACACCTTGTATGTGGGTGAGTTGCTGAACTGACGCGTTCAGAAGCTGCTGTTGCACCTGAAGTGAACGGGTGATACAAAAGCGCTGCTGATGATGTTGTATCGCTCGGGTACCGGGGTTACGTCGGGTACCGGGCGAGCATTTCTGGGAAACCCACTTCCGAAACCGCTGCATGGTTTAGGACAGAGTCGTGCATCTGAATGAATACAAAGGGCATCATGGAAGTACTAGCCGATGTCGGCAATCCGGCAAGCCGATTTCTACGTCCGATTTTCTGAAAGTAAAGAAGGTCTGCTAATTGTCGGGTGATGGGCAATGAGTGCTCTACTTTTGAAACAAGTGCCACAACCAGTCCACTCCCAGAGAGATGGGACCGTCCTCCAGGTTGCGCCAACCCAGTTGTCCTGAACTGGCTTTTTGCAATTTATCTCTCCACTCTTGGCGCTCTCTTTGGCGCTGCGATAACAGCAGTGCATCCGCTACTACGGACTGATCCGGCTTAAGCTGCGCGTTGGCAGACTGCTGAAGTGCAGCAAGCGCCCTTTGCACCGCATGCGGATCCAGTACGACGATGGGCACATGGCAGTAGCTACATACGGAGTCCTTGGTGATATCCACCGCAGATCCACAGCCCGAACACCGAATGCTGCCAACTTGTGCAGCAAGTGTCTCAATTTCTTAATGCGTCAACTGTCGAACGAATCCCTTTTCCACGAGAAAGGCCGAAAAAGCCGTAAAGCGGCCATGCTGGTTCGGGCAATTAAAGTAGGTGAATTTGCCCCCTTGCACACATCAAATGTAGGAAGCAAATTAACGGTGCACCGTGGACAGTGCAGGCGACTGGACCAGGCCCTGCCGGGCTGTTGACCTTTGGCGTGGATCAGGCGGAGGAGTTCCAGCGTATGTGAAGCTGCGAGCTGCTGGCTCTCATGCTTGTCAAACCAGATGCTCTGTCATTCATAACAAACATGGAGCGCTGCCTGTTTCCCGATCTGATTGCGAAAAGCGAAGGTCTGTATCGAAGATGCTGCAGCCGGAACATGTCAGGGATGTTTGTTCTGTCATAGGCATTGAGGGAAGCCATAAAGCGTTTTCGTGAACGCCACCACTTTCGCAGGTGTGGCTAGGCGATTCTAGGCACCACCAAGCCGCTTTTTTACTTACGGCCTAATCAAATTACGCAGCGCAGCCTCCTGCCACCAATGTTCGATCTATAGAAATGGTGCTTACAGCACTGCTTGAATCACTGATTGATTGTTAGCGCCGTCCGCCCTAAGTTGGTCTCCCCGCAACTTTTGGAGCGCATCATGGACACGGAAGGCACTTCGATTGCCAAGGTTCCTTGGAACAAAGTAAACCTCGTAGGCCAAAAGGCTCCGCTGAAGCTCAAGGATATCCGGGCCATTCGCATACGGCTTCCTGCGAAGGCGGCAACTTGGAAATCTGGCAGGTATAGGCACCTCTATTTTTGATCTTCTCCCGAAGTGCTGAAGTCGTTAACGCTCGCTGGCCTGCGACGCTAACGCAATGTGGTCGAGCGTGCCACGCTAGTGAAAGAAATAAGTTGGACAAGGTGGTTTGACAGGATTCACTGTAAGTTGAAGATGGTGACACTTTTGATGGTGAGGGCGCGGGGATTTGTGAACAAGCCAAAGATACAAACTCCAAATAGTTAAGCCGCACCGCGGGATTGCGATGCAACAATTAAAAAATCCGGGGAATGTATAAGGGCACGCACCGCTAGCGAATGAAGACCTGCCTGACACTTCGAACGCGATCGCCGTGAAAATAATGTAGGGGTCTAAACTTAGTAACCAAGCTCACAACAACTCAAGCACCGCACGTACCGTACGGTCCGCTGCACCCCGGTGCGATTGCGCCCATTGCAGGGCAGCGGCGCGGGTCTGTTGCAAACGGGCTGGGGAATGCACCAGCGCCAGCGCGGTATCGATGGCCTGCGACAAGTCGGCCACTTCCAGCGCGGCACCGGCCTCACGCGCCATCTGCGCCGCTTCGGCAAAGTTGAAGGTATGCGACCCCATGACGATGGGGCATTCGCAAGCCGCCGCTTCAATCAAATTCTGCCCGCCTAGCTTTGCAAAACTGCCGCCCAGCAAAGCGACGTCGGCCATGCCGAAGTACAGCGCCATTTCGCCCAGTGAGTCGCCCAACCAGACGGTGGAGCCCGATGGTGTTGCGCCGGGGCCATCTCCCCAAGTGGTGCGCCTAGACACGGCTAAGCCAGCATCGCCCAGCAAGGCTGCCACTTCATCAAAGCGCTGCGGGTGGCGCGGCACGATGAGCCACTGCGCGGGCTTGGATGCAGCGCTTGCGGCCAGCCTCTGGAGCGCGGCGATCCACAGGGCCTCTTCACCTTCGCGCGAACTGGCGAACATGACAACCGGTTGGTCAGACGCAGCACGCCACGCCCTGCCCTGCGCAACCTGTGCCGCGTTGGGACTGGCATCAAATTTGAGATTGCCGTTGACGGCTTGCACCGATGCACCGAGTTGGCGCAAGCGCGCTGCGTCATCTTCGGTTTGCGCCCATACCGCGCGCAATGCAGCAAAGGCCGGGCGCGCAAGCCATGCCAGGCGCAAAGACTGGCGCAGCGACTTGTCGCTCAAACGCGCATTTACCAGACACAGCGGCACAGCGCGCTGCGCACACAGCGCCACCATATTGGGCCAGACCTCGGTTTCCATCAGCAGCCCGATGCGGGGTTGGAACCGCGCGAGAAAACGCGCCACCGCAGCGGGCGTGTCCCAGGGCTGCCACACCTGCACATCGCCATCGCGCAGCAGGGCTTTGCCGGCTTCCCTTCCGGTCGCGGTACCATGCGTCAGCAACAAACGCATGCCCGGAATGGCGGCGCGCAATCGCTCCACCAACACTGCCGCCGCACGGGTTTCGCCCAGCGACACGGCGTGTAACCACACAGTGACCGTACCCACACTTGCACCACCCTGCGTAGCCGCTTTAGAATTTGCAGCCTGTGTAACGTAATGGCCAAAGCGCTCTTCCACTGCCACTCCATAGCCCGGCTCCACCAGCGCGCGTTTGCGCAGCTTGCGTCGCAGCAGCGGCTGCGCGGCCCACATGCCCAGCGAATAGAGCTGTCGTATCACGACACCGTCCGCCAGGCGTTCCACACCGCGTCCACATCCGGCACACAGTCGCCGCCGACAGCCACCTGATGCGCCCGTCCCACCGGCCCGGCACGCCATGCGCGCGGCTGGCTGAAAATTTGCACATGCGGCAGGTCCAGCGCCACCGCCATGTGGCTCAAGCCGGAGTCCACGCCGATGACGCCCTCGGTCAAAGCCATGGCGTCCATCACCTGCCCAAGCCCCATGCGGGGCCAGATGTCGGCGTGTCCATCTAGCTCGGCGGCAATTCCTTGCACCAGGGCCAGTTCGAAGCTGTTGTTATGCGGCAGCGCAATCCGGAAACCCTGCTGCACCAGACGCCGCCCCAACGCCACCCAATTCGCTTTCGACCACTCGTTGTCTGCACGGGTGGTTCCGTGGGCAAACACGATCACATTGGACCTGGACCCGTAAGGTCTCTTGAACGGGTAAGTCACGTCGAGCGGCACGCTGTAACCCAAGGCCTGCGACGCCAACAACCGGTAGCGCGCCACAGCGTGAATGCGTTTGGGCATAGGAAATGTGCACTTCAGCAGCCAGCGCACCGGCCATTCGTAACTGCACGCGTCACTGGCATTGGCATAGGAGGCACTAAAGCCGCCGTTTGTCAGGCGGGCCTGGCGTGCGACCCACGCGGACTTGATCAGCCCCTGAAAATCAATCACTACGTCGTAAGCCTGCGCGCGCAAGGCCTCTGTAAATACGGCGCGCTCGCTGCGCGTCTGCGCCGCCCAGCGCGATTTTCGCCAGCGCCGCTGCGCTATGGGTATGACACGGCGCAGCCCCTGCACGCGCGACAGCAAAGGCGCAAAGCCCTCTTCGACGACCCAGTCAATCGCAGCATCGGGGTAGCGTTGCAATATGTCACTCACCACCGGAATGGTTTGCACCACGTCGCCCAGCGACGATAGTTTGACGATCAGCACTTTCATGCGAACGGGATGCAATGGCTGCGACTAAGACGATGCGAGCGCTTAATGCGAGGCCTTCTCAAACTGCGCATCAGGCTTTACCGATCGCAGCAAACTCAGCATGGCGGCTTGAATGCGCTCCAGGGCCTCATGCGTTTGCCCTTCAAAACGCAGCACCAGCACCGGCGTAGTGTTGGAGGCGCGTACCAAGCCGAAACCATCCGGCCAGTCCACGCGCAAACCGTCAATCGTGTTGATCACCGCAGGTGCCGCAAAGTCGGCTTTGGCAACCAGCTGATCGACCAAGCCGTGCGCCTGCCCTTCGGCCACCGGAACATTGAGTTCGGGTGTAGAAAAACTGGTGGGCAAAGCGTTGAGCAACACGCCAGCATCCGGTGCACGGCTCACAATTTCCAGCAGGCGGCAACCGGCATACGTGCCGTCATCAAAACCGTACCAGCGCTCTTTAAAGAAGATGTGGCCACTCATTTCGCCACCCAATGGCGAATCGACTTCACGCATCTTGGCTTTGATCAGCGAATGCCCGGTTTTGTACATCAGCGCTTTACCACCGGCCGCTTCAATGGCCGGTGCCAGACGCTGTGAACACTTTACGTCAAACACAATGGTGCCGCCCGGCACGCGCGCGAGCACGTCTTTGGAGAACAGCATCATCTGGCGGTCGGGGTAGATATTGTTGCCGTCTTTGGTAACGATGCCCAAGCGGTCACCATCGCCGTCAAATGCCAAGCCCAACTCAGCGTCACTGTTTTGCAAGGCGGCAATCAGATCGCGCAGGTTCTCGGGCTTGCTGGGGTCGGGGTGGTGGTTAGGAAAGTTGCCATCGACCTCGCTGTACAACTCGGTGACCTCGCAGCCGATAGCGCGCAATATTTTGGGTGCCGATGCACCGGCCACGCCATTGCCCGAATCGACGACGATCTTAATGGGACGCGCGAGTTTGATATCACCCCCAATGCGGTCAGTGTAGGTTCCCAGTACGTCGGCCGCTTTGCTGCAGCCACCCGCCTTGAGTACCCAGTTCTCAGCTTCCATCATGCGGCGCAGCGCCTGAATTTCCTCGCCATAAATGGCCTTGCCGGCCATCACCATCTTGAAGCCGTTGTAGTCCTTGGGGTTGTGGCTGCCGGTGACCTGAATGCCGCTCTGACACAAGGTGGCGGCCGCGAAGTACAGCAAGGGAGTGGTGACCATGCCCACATCAATGACGGCCACACCGACCTCCTGCAAACCACGCATCAGCGCTGCTGAGAGCATAGGACCGGAGAGGCGACCGTCACGGCCCACCGCCACGGTGGTTTGGCCCTGTGCGAGTGCGATGGTGCCAAACGCGCGGCCCAGGCCGAGCGCCACCTCTTCCGTCAATGTGGAGGGCACGATGCCTCGGATGTCATAGGCCTTAAAAATAGAGGCGGATATTTGCATGATTCCCTTGGTGTTACAGCTAAAACAACAACGCCGCGCCATTGTAGGCGGGCCACTTTACAGTGCCTGACGCTGCCCTCACACGGCGTTTGGCGCAGTGTCTGGCAATCTAAGGCAGATGTCCGGATATGGCGAGCTTTTACAGCCGGCCTGCGTATGATTTGTCCATGCCCAAACCGAGCCCGACCCGAAGCCTCACCGAACCCCACGCGGATGCTGACGCAAAATACCTCGCGCTCAAAACCCGCGATGCCCGGTTTGACGGTCGCTTTTTCACGGGCGTCACTTCCACCGGCATTTACTGCCGCCCGGTGTGCAAAGTACGCACGCCCAAGCGGGAGAACTGCCGCTTCTTCACGCTGGCGGCCCAAGCCGAATCGGCGGGTTTCCGGCCCTGCCTGCGCTGCCGCCCGGAACTAGCTCCCGCGATTCAGGCGGACGCGCCGAACAATACATGGTCGGTACAGGACGCATCCCACATCCTTGCACGTCAGGCTGCCGGCATTCTGGACGCCAGCGCACATAAGGGCGAGGACTATCCAGACGCACAGGCGCTGGCATCGCGCCTGGGCGTCAGCGAACGCCACCTGCGCCGTATTTTTGAGGCGCAGTGGGGTGTCAGTCCGCTCCAGTATGTGCAAACCAAGCGCCTTTTGGCGGCCAAACAGTGGCTGACCGACACCTGTTTGCCCGTGACCCATATCGCTGCGCTCAGCGGCTTTGGCAGTCTGCGCCGCTTCAATGATGCGTTTGTGGCGCACTACCGTATGCAACCTACGACGCTGCGTAAAGCAATGCGTGACGCAAGCGCTGGCAAATCCGGGACCCATGCGCCGCTGGCCGGACTGCGGCTCAAGGCCAGCTATCGCCCGCCCTACGACGTGGACGCCATGCTGGGCTTCCTGGGCAAACGCTGCATTCCCGGCGTCGAGATGGTGGATCTGCAAACGCGAACCTACGTCCGTACTCTGGCATTGCGACAGGCCCAAACGCATTTACACGGATGGTTTAGCGCACGCTTTTTACACAGCGGAGCAAGCGATCCCGGTGTGGTTGAAATCACCGTGAGCGAGTCGCTCGCTAATGCGCTGCCACGGGTGTTGGCGCGTGTACGGGCGCTGCTGGATCTGGACGCCGATTTACAGGCGATAAATGCAGTTCTTGGAGACAGTTTTGCGGGCAACGAAGGCCTGCGCGTGCCCGGTACTGCGGACGGCTTTGAGTTGGGTGTGCGTGCGATCCTGGGCCAGCAGATTACGGTTGCCGCCGCGCGCACGTTGACCACGCGGCTGGTAGCGCAATGGGGCTTAGACGCGGCAACGCCCTTTGCAGAATTAACAAAGTTCTTCCCGGGCGCACAGGACTTGTCAACAGCAAGCGCCGAAGCCTTGGGTCAACTGGGCATAGTCCGCCAGCGGCAACAGGCCTTGCTGGGTCTGGCCGCGGCGGTGGCGCAGGGCCGCATAGAGCTGCACCCCGGCGCTGACGTGGACGCCACCATGCAGGCATTGCAGGCGCTGCCGGGCATCGGGCCATGGACCGTGAACTACATCGCCATGCGCGCCCTGCGCTGGCCGGACGCTTTTGTGGCCGGTGACGTCGCGCTGCAAAAAGCACTGGGCATTCCCGTGGCGTCTGCCGCGACCCGAGCGCAGGCCGCTGAGCGCGCCAGCACAGCTTGGCGCCCCTGGCGCAGCTATGCTGTGATCCGCGCCTGGAGCCAACTTGGATAACCTGCCGCCAATCGCACTTTGCCTATGAAAAAAAATTCTCTATCTTCCGCTGCCGTACGTTGCAACTACCAAAGTCCCTTGGGCCCGATGACGCTGGCCGCGAAGGGCGATTCGCTGACCGGCGTCTGGTTCAACGGCCAGAAGCACCAGCCCGACTTTACGCAATGGGCGCAGGATGATGACCACCCGGTTTTAAAAGCTGCAGTGCGTCAGTTGACCGAGTACTTTGAAGGCAAGCGCGAAAACTTTAATGTGGCGCTGAACTTGCAAAACGGCACCGCCTTTCAGCAGGCAGTCTGGAAGGCACTTGCTACCATCCCTCCCGGCAGCACCCAGTCCTACGCTGATATCTGCCGGTCCATCGGCAAACCCCTTGCGGCACGTGCGGTGGGTGCTGCAATCGGGCGCAACCCCTTGAGCATTGTGGTGCCATGCCATCGGGTGGTCGGCAGCACCGGCGCGCTGACCGGCTACGCGGGTGGTATCGAACGGAAAGTGGCGTTATTAAAGCTGGAACAACAGACTCCGAAGGGCAACAAATGAGCAAACCGGACAAAGCCCCACCGTGGTTGGTTGATTTCTTTTTGCTCGCCGCAGTGTGGGGCTCGTCTTTCATGTTCATGCGCATCGCGGTGCGTGAATTCGGCGCTTTGCCAACTGCTGGGCTGCGGGTGCTGATCGGCGCACTATTCCTCATTCCCATTTTGTTATCCAAGGGGCAAAGCGCCGCATTGCGCCGCCACTGGAAGCTCACGTTTGGTGTTGGACTGCTGAACTCGGGCATTCCCTTTGCCTGCCTGACCTTCGCGCTGTTGTCCATATCTTCAGGTCTGTCGGCGATTCTGAACGCCACGGTGCCGATGTTCGGTGCGCTGATCGCATGGGCCTGGTTAAAAGACCGGCCCTCGGTCTCACGTCTGGCAGGACTACTCATCGGCATGGTGGGCGTAGCCATGCTGGCCTGGGACAAAGCCAGCTTCACGCCCGATGCCCAAGGCGTGATCACCGGATGGGCCATAGTGGCCGCGCTGTTTGCCTTCTTTTGCTACGGTGTTTCCGCAAGCATTGCCAAGAAATACATGGGTGGCATACCGTCGCTGGTATCTGCCACCGGCAGCCAGATCGGCGCGGCGATGGGACTTGCCCCCGCCATGTTTTACTTCTGGCCGAAGACCGCCGTCAGTTGGGGTGCCTGGGGTTGCGTGCTTGTGCTGGGCGTCGTCTGCAGTGGCTTCGCTTACATCCTGTATTTTCGCCTTATCGAGCGCGCCGGACCGGCACGAGCATTGGCAGTCACCTTTGCCATTCCGGTGTTTGCAGTGTCCTACGGCGTGCTACTGCTGGGCGAAGCCGTCACGCTTTGGATGCTGTTGTGCGCAGGTGTCATTGTGGTGGGTACCGCTCTGTCCACCGGCCTCATGCAACTGCCGCGCGCGCTCACCGGATCGCCCGGACCATCGAATTGACGTCCCGCCGATACCGCACAGCGTTGCAAGTGCGATCAGCAATCGACATCAAGTCGCTTTGTGTCAACAACAAGTCGTAGCCGTTGGAGTTGGCAGGCGCAAGGGCCGTTAGTATTCGGTGCAATCAGTGAAGTTCCCACTGAACGCCGGAGACTTTTGATATGGCCCTCACTAGCGTCGCTCCTCAAACCGACATCCTACAGTTGCGGATCGAACTAGCCGCCGCATTCCGCTGGACTGCGCGGCTTGGTTTGAATGAGGGCATTGCAAACCACTTCAGCGTAACAACCAATGAAGACGGCTCGCAGTTTTTACTGAATCCGGTAGGCAGCCATTTTTCGCGCATCCGTGCCTGTGACCTGCTGCACCTTGATACCCGCGATACCACCACTTACACCGGCACGAACGCGCCCGACCCCACTGCCTGGAACCTGCATGCCGAATTGCACAAGCGTCTGCCGCAGGCGCGCTGCATTTTGCATACCCACATGCCGCATACCACGGCGCTGTGCTGCCTGCAGGATTTTGAATTCTTAATGCTGGAACAGAATGCCTGCCGCTTCTACAAGCGCATTGCCTACGACCGCCACTACAGCGGCATGGCACTGCAGGCCAGCGAAGGCGAGCGCGTGGCGCAGCTGATGGGGCCGGACAAAAGTGTGCTCTTCATGGCCAACCACGGCGTCATCGTGGTTGCGCCCACCGTGGCACAAGCGCTGGACGAACTGTGCTATCTGGAAAAAGCATCTGCACTGCAAGTGCTGGCCCTGTCCACCGGCCGTCCGTTAGCACTTATTTCAGACGATATTGCCGCGCTGGCCTGCGCGCAATGGAACGATTACCCCACCCGCTTTGCAGACCTCCATCTGGACGCTGTCAAAGCCATCCTCGACCTGCAAGAAACGGACTACCGCCAATGAACCACAACGTCATCATCACCTGCGCAGTCACCGGTGCCGGAGACACCGTCGACAAACACCCCGCCATTCCCGTCACCCCAAAGCAGATTGCCGCTGCCGCCATCGAAGCTGCCAACGCGGGTGCGACGGTGGTGCACTGCCATGTGCGCGACCCCAAGACCGGCAAAGGCAGCCGCGACCCGGTGCTCTACCGCGAAGTGATGGAGCACATCAAAGCCAGCGGCGTGGATGTCATCGTCAACCTGACCGCCGGCATGGGCGGCGATCTGGAAATCGGCGCGGGCGAACACCCAACGCAGTTCGGAGCAGGCACCGATCTGGTCGGCCCCTTGACGCGACTGGTGCATGTGGAAGAACTGCTGCCCGACATTTGCACCCTGGACTGCGGCACGCTGAACTTCGGTGACGGCGACACAATTTATGTGTCTACGCCCGCCGCCTTGCGGGTGGGCGCCAAGCGCATTACTGAACTGGGCGTCAAAGCTGAGCTGGAAATTTTTGACACCGGCCACCTGTGGTTCTCCAACCAGATGATCAAAGAAGGTTTGCTGGTAGATCCGATTTTTCAGTTGTGCATGGGCATCCCGTGGGGCGCACCAGCTGACACCGGCACCATGAAGGCCATGGTGGACAACCTTCCGCGCAGCAGCCCGACCGGCCAAGACGTGGTGTGGGCGGGCTTTGGCATCGGTCGCATGCAAATGCCCATGGCCGCGCAAGCCATATTGCTGGGTGGCAATGTCCGCGTGGGTCTGGAAGACAATCTGTGGCTGGACAAGGGCGTCCCGGCCAGCAACGGCTCGCTGGTGGAGCGCGTGATCAAACTCATTGAGTGCATGGGCGCCAAGCCTATGACTCCGGCGCAAGGGCGCATCAAAATGGGCCTGAAGGCCCGCGCGTAAAGCCCAACCATTCATTTCGCAAAGCCATAAAGACTATGACCTTCAACACCCACATCAAACTTTTCGCAGCCTTAGGCACCGGCGTTATAGGAAGCGGCTGGATCGCCCGCGCATTGGCCAATGGCATGGACGTCATCGCCTGGGACCCGGCACCGGGCGCTGAAGCGGCGCTGCACGCACGCATTGAAAAATGCTGGCCGGCCCTGGAAAAAAACGGCCTGGCCGCTGGGGCTTCGCCTAGGAGACTGCGCTTTGTTGCCACCGTCGAAGAATGTGTGCAAGACGCAGACTTCATTCAGGAAAGTGCACCCGAAACCCTGCAGCTCAAAATCGACTTGCACGCCAAAATAACCGCCGCTGCGCGCATCGATGTGCTGATCGGATCGAGCACCTCCGGCCTCTTGCCATCAGAGTTTTATGCAAAGGCCAGGAACCCAGAGCGCTGTCTGGTGGGCCATCCATTCAACCCGGTGTACCTGCTGCCGTTGGTCGAAGTGGTGGGTGGCGAAAAGACGTCGCCCGAAGCCATTCAAGCCGCCATCGGCATTTACCAGGCGATGGGCATGAAGCCTTTGCATGTGCGCAAAGAAGTGCCCGGCTTTATTGCCGACCGCCTGTTGGAAGCGCAGTGGCGCGAAGCCCTGCATCTGATCAACGACGGCGTTGCGACCACCGGCGAAGTTGACGACGCCATCCGCTACGGCGCGGGCATCCGCTGGTCGTTCATGGGCAGCTTTTTGATTTACACGCTGGCCGGTGGTGACGCGGGCATGCGCCACTTCATGTCGCAGTTCGGCCCGGCACTCAAGCTGCCGTGGACCAAACTGGTGGCCCCGGAATTGACCGATGGCCTGATCGACGAAATTGTGGAGGGCACCAAAGTACAACTGGGCAAGCACAGCATTGCCGAGATGGAACGCTACCGCGACGACTGCCTGATGGCAGTGCAGGAAGCCGTACGCGCTACCAAACTGAAGCACGGCATTTCGCTCGATGAATAGCACCACGCTCAGTCTACCGGTCACCTGGCAGGGCCCGGTAGAGCACGCCTGGGTGGACTACAACGGCCACTTGAATGATGCTTATTACTTGGTGATTTTCAGCTACGCCACCGATGCGCTGATGGGCATGATCGGGCTGGACCATGCGGGCCGCAAGGCCTTGGGTCACACCATGTACACGCTGGAAGTGCACCTGAACTACGTGCAGGAGGTTCATGAAGGTGTAGATGTAGAAGTGCGTACCCAGATTCTGGGCGCGGATGCCAAACGTGTGCACGTGTTCAACACGCTGCACCGGCAGGTTGACGGAACGCTGCTGGCGACGAATGAGCAGATGCTGACCAACATTGACGTGTCTAACGTTGAAACTGGCCCCAAGACGGCGCCGTTTGCACCTCCCGTCGCCGCACTGCTGCTGCCACTGGCACAGGCGCATGCCTCGTTGCCCAGGCCAGCGAATGCCGGACGCAGTATTACATTGCCTTCTGCAAGGAATTGACGCTGCTGTGACTGCCCTCGCTTCAAGCTACCCGCCGTCGCGGTACTCGGCTGCGCGACTGTTGCTTCAAGGTACGCGCCGTCAGGGTATTCAGCTCCGCGGCTGTCCCCCGGCCTTCGGCCTCCTCCTTTATGCCGCTGCGCCGATCACCGTAACGCCAGGTATCCGCCAACTTGTTGTGAAGGCAAAGGCCGTTGGGTATTTGCGCGCTACCAAGCCTCGCAACCACTGGCGCTGGGGTGGATGGTGCAGTGGCATACAGGAGGGGAAACTCGCAGGGCGGAGGACATTCGCGGAAGCATTCACCCCGGTGCCAGTGGCAGCCATTCAACGCAGCAAAAATAACTTATGACCGACCCGCACAAAAAAAACGGCAGAGTCAGTACCCCGCTAGAAGGCACACCTGCCAAGCCCTGGAACGCCACCGCCCCCATATCGGCCCCGCTGCAACTTCACTCCCCCAAGGTAGAGGCGCAATGGGTCGACTACAACGGCCACATGAGCGAGTCCTGCTATTTACTGGTGTTTGGTGACAACTCGGACGCGTTTTTTCGCCACATCGGCATTGACGAGCGCTACCGCGATGACCAGGGCCTGTCGCTCTACACGGTGGAAACCCACATCCACAACATCCGCGAGGCGGCAGAGGGCCAGCCGCTCAAACTCACGTTGCAGGTGCTCGACGTAGACCCCAAACGCATCCATATCTTCCACAGCATGTTCCACGGTGAGAGTGGCGATCTGTTGGCAACCGGGGAGCAAATGCTGCTGCACGTCAACATGTCAGAGGGCCGCGCCGCAACTATGCCTGCGTGGCTGCTGGAGCGAGTGCAGGCGATTCACCAAACGCATGCCTCACTGCCCCGCCCCGCACAGGTCGGTGCCGCCATCGGCATTCGCCGCAAAACCCCTTAAACCCTAGTCCAAGCGAGACCTACCCATGCACTTTGAACTGAGCCATGAACAGACCATGCTGGTTGATACCGTGCGCAGTTTTGTCGAGACTGAGCTTTACCCGCATGAAGACCTGGTGGAGCGCACTGATGGCATTCCGCAATCCCTCGTGGACGGGATTCAGGCCAAGGCAATTGAGGTGGGCCTATACGCGGCCAACATGCCGGAGGAATATGGCGGTGGCGGCCTTGACAACTTCGGTGTGACCCTGCTGGAGCGTGAATTGGGTCGTGCGTCCTACGGGCTGCAAATGCTGGTGGCCCGGCCCAGTAACATACTGCGCGGCTGCACCGGCAGCCAGATTGAGGAATACCTGCTGCCCACCATACGCGGCGAGCGTCACGACTGCCTGGCCATGACGGAACCCAACGCAGGCTCGGACGTGCGCAGCATGCAAACCCGTGCGGTGCGCGATGGCGGGGACTACATCATCAACGGCGGCAAACACTTCATCAGCCATGCCGACATGGCGGACTATGTGATCCTGTTCGCCGCCACCGACGTAGAGCAAACCAAGGCCGGACCGAAAAAGAAAATCACCGGCTTTCTGGTGGACTTTGACACGCCCGGCGTCACCAAGCGGCGTGGTCCGACCTGTGTGTCCCACCGCGGCTACCACCAGTGCGAAATCTTTTTTGATAACGTGCGCATCCCAGCTTCTAAGCGCCTCGGTGCAGAGGGCAAAGGCTTTGAGCTGATGGGCGAATGGCTGGGGGCCACGCGTTTGACCGTGGCCGCCACCAGCGTGGGGCGCGGCAGGCGCGTGATGGACATGGCAACCGAATGGGCAGCCACACGCAAGCAGTTCGGCCAGAGCATCGGGCGCTTTCAGGGCACGGGTTTCAAGCTGGCCGACATGGCCACCGAGCTGGAGGCTGCCGAGTTGCTGACACTTCAGGCCGCGTGGAAATGCGACCAGGGCCGCATGAGCGATACCGACGCTGCGATGGCCAAGCTGTTTGCCTCGGAAGCACTGGCGCGTATTACCGACAATGCATTGCAAATTTTCGGTGGCATGGGGTTAATGAATTCCCTACCGCTGGAGCGCTTCTGGCGCGACGCTCGGGTCGAGCGCATCTGGGACGGCACCAGCGAAATCCAGCGCCACATCATCTCGCGCGCCATGCTGCGTGAGCACGGCGCATGAGCGCACACCGGATGCAAAACCTGCAGCGCCTGGTGTCGCCGAAGTCGATTGCCGTGTTCGGCGGCGACGCAGCCGCCGAGGCCATCCGGCAGTGCCGCAAACTGGGTTTTGCGGGCGACATCTGGCCGGTGCACCCGAAGCACACCGAGGTGGAAGGACTGCCCTGCTTTGCCGATGTGTCCGCCCTGCCCGGCGCGCCCGATGCCGCGTTTGTGGCGGTACCGGCGCGCTCCACCATAGAAGTGGTGCGCAAGCTTCAAGCGTGCGGCGCGGGCGGCGCAATTTGCTATGCGTCTGGATTTGCGGAGATCGGCGGCGAAGGCGTCGCGCTACAACGCGAATTAGTAAACGCAGCGGGCAATATGGCGTTGATCGGCCCCAACTGCTATGGGCTGTTGAACTGCCTGGACGGGGCAGCCCTCTGGCCGGACCAGCATGGCGGGCGACGCCTGGATCCACAGGAGCGCGGCGTCGCCATCATCACGCAAAGCGGCAACATCGGCCTGAACCTGACCATGCAGCGCCGTGGTTTGCCGCTGGCCTACCTGATTACCGTGGGTAACAAGGCGGGGGACAGTATGGACGCCATCATCGACACGCTGCTGCATGACCCGCGCGTGTCGGTCATCGGCATGCACATTGAAGGCCTGGACGATGTAGCAGCGTTTTCGCAGGTGGCACTTAAAGCGCTGCAAAAACATGTGCCGCTCGTTGCGCTCAAAGCGGGCAGCTCCGAATTGGGCGCGCGAACCACCATGAGCCACACCAGTTCGCTGGCCGGGCCTGACGCGTTGTACGACGCGCTGTTTGCACGTCTGGGCGTTGTCCGCGTGTTCGACGTGAGCAGCTTGCTGGAGACCCTGAAGCTGCTGCATGTGCATGGCGCCTATCAGGGCAACACCATCGCCTCTGCCAGTTGCTCCGGCGGCGAGGCATCACTGATAGCAGACCTGGCGCAATCGCACGGACTTGCCATGCCGCTATTGCCGCAGTCCGCCCACGATCGGCTGCTCGCTGTGCTGGGCGGTAAGGTGGCTGTGGCCAACCCGCTGGACTATCACACCTACATCTGGAGCAATCTGGACGCGCTGACCGAATGCTTTGCCGGTTTGATGGACTGTGGGTTTGATGCCCACATTCTGGTGTTGGATTTCCCGCGTGTCGACCGCTGCGACGGTGCCAATTGGCAAACTACCTTGGATGCGTTTGTGGCGGCCAAGGCGCAGACTGGGGCGAAGGCGATTGTGTTGACTACGCTGGCCGAAGGCTTGAGCGATGCGCAGTGCACGACGCTGATTGCACAAGGCATTGCCCCCATGCAAGGTACGGCAGATTGCATGCGCGCTATTGCACTAGCGGTACACGTAGGTGCTGCGCAAGCGCGTGTGGCAGACATATTACCGATTCCAATCATGGCCCCACGCAAGGACGCAGCGCAAGACTTGACGGATGAACCACCACACATGCTCAACGAGTTTGCCAGCAAGCAGGCGCTGGCCGCCTTCGGCGTACCGGTCCCGGCGCACCAATGCGTCTCCATGGAGGGAGTCGCAGCGGCGGCGCAATGGGTAGGCTACCCGCTGGTGGTGAAGGTGGTGTCCGATACGCTGGCGCACAAAACGGAAGTCGGCGGTGTGCAGCTACACGTGCGAAGCGCAGAAGCGGCGGTCGCCGCTGCACGTGCGATGGCGTCGCTGTCCGACCGCTTTTTGATCGAAGCCATGGCGACCGACGCGGTGGCAGAAATCATTGTCGGCATTCAGTGCGATGCGCAGTTCGGCCTGACACTCACACTGGGCGCCGGTGGAGTGCTGGTGGAGCTGTTGCAAGACGCGGTGACCTTGTTGCTGCCCGTTTCCCCTGCAGATGTTCGCACGGTGCTGGAACAACTGAAGTCGTGGCCGCTGCTCTATGGCTATCGCGGCAAGGTGCATGGTGATGTAGATGCGCTGGTCAAAGCGGTGTGCGCCATCGCTGACTATGCACAAGCCCATGCAGCGCAGCTGCATGAAATCGACGTCAACCCACTGCTGGTGTTGCCTGTGGGTAAAGGCGTGCTGGCGGTGGACGCCATGATTGTCCTGAACGGAGAACCTTCGCCATGACCTTGCCCGCTTCCGATGCAGTGCAGACCCGCGCTGACAACGGCGTACTCACCATCACACTCAACCGCCCCAAGGCCAATGCGATTGATGTGCCCACCAGCCACGCCTTGTATGCGGCATTTGCGCGCCTGGACGCGGACCTCGACTTGCGCGTGGCCATACTCACCGGCACCGGACGCTTTTTCTCGTCGGGCTGGGACCTGAACGCCGCCACCGAGGGCGAAGCCATTGATGCAAACCACGGCCCGGGTGGCTTTGGTGGTATTACCGAATATTTCTCGCTGAATAAGCCCGTGATTGCCGCCGTCAACGGACTGGCCATGGGCGGTGGCTTTGAAATTGCGCTGGCATGCGATGTAATTGTGGCGGCCGACAACGCGGAGTTCGCACTGCCGGAAGTCAAGCTGGGCATGATGGCCGACTCAGGCGGCGTGCTGCGCCTGCCGAGCCGTCTGCCCCCGGCCATTGCCCACGAAATGCTGCTGACCGGAAGGCGCATGGGCGCACAAGAGGCCGCACGCTGGGGTCTGGTCAACCAAACCGTCGCTCCTCAAGAATTACTTAGCGCCGCGATGGCACTGGCGCAGCAAATGGTGCAGGCCGCACCGCTGGCGCTTGCCGCCGTCAAAGAGGTGCTGCGCGCTACGCAGGTGCAATCGGTTGCCGAGGCTTACCGAACCCTGCGCAGCGGCACACTTCCTGCCTACCAGGCCATGCTCACATCAGACGATGCGAAAGAAGGCCCGCTGGCGTTCGGTGAAAAGCGTGCACCGCGCTGGAGCGGCAGTTAACTTCCGCTAGCGGCCGATCGAAGCCTGCAACCTTATTTGATAGTGGCCGCACCGGCCTTGCAACTCACTTCGTCTTGCGAACCGGCGCCGCCGGAGCATCCGATAGCGCCGATGATTTTTCCGCCTTCAATCAGCGGGATACCACCACGCGAAGCGATGACGCCGTCCAGCGTTAAGATGTAAGGCAGGTTGCCCTCCTGCACAGCGTTTTCAAATATTTTAGTCTCGCGCCGGTAAGTTGCTGCTGCGCGAGCCTTGTGTTCAGAAATTTGAATGGAAGCGAGTTGCGCACCGTCCATGCGGCGAAACGCCACCAGGTTACCACCCGAATCCACCACCGCCACGTTCATCGCCCAATTGCGCTTTTTGGCCTCGGCCACAGCAGCCTCAATGGCGGCTTCGGCACGGTCCAATGAAATGGGGGCTCCGTAGGCGGTGTTGAACGGCATGTTGTCCGGAATGGTGTCGCGCGCAGTGGCTTGCTGGGCAAAGCTATTCATGCTGCAAAGCATGACTGACAGTAGAGCAATGCGGGTTTTTAATTTCAGGTTCATGGTGTCTCCTCTTTATTGGATAGTTACCCGTATTTCGGGCGGGGTCAGTCTAAATGAAATACGACAAATCCGCTGACAAGTGCAATGGCAAGTGCGGTGGCATACTTCAGCGCCATGTCTACTTCTCCAATCTCACCGCTGCGGGATTTCGTCGTCGCCTTCGGGCACCTGCTCGACAGCCAGCCCGATGAACCACGCATTCTTCAAGAAGGCGCCGCCCTGCTTCGCGCACTGGTTGCCAACGACACATGGTTGCCGGAAGACTATGCGCAACCGCATCCCACGCATTACCAGCAGTACCTGTTGCACGCCGATTCCACCGAGCGCTTTTCGGTCGTGAGTTTTGTGTGGGGCCCCGGGCAGGCCACTCCGGTACATGACCACACCGTCTGGGGATTGATCGGCATGCTGCGTGGCGCCGAAATTGCCCAGCCATGGCGCTTGCACGAAGATGGCCGCACGACGCTCGTGGGCGAAGGCGTGCGGCTGGAGCCGGGTCAGGTGGAGGCCGTGTCACCACGCATTGGCGACGTGCACAAGGTGCACAACCTGCACGATGACAAGGTGTCCATCAGCATTCATGTGTACGGTGCCAACATCGGCGCGGTGCAACGCCACACCTACCCCACGGAAGGCGGACGCAAGACATTTATTTCCGGGTACTCCAACAGCACCTTGCCCAACCTCTGGGACCGCTCCAACGAACTGAACAAACCATGACCGCAACTGTTTCCTATTACGAGGTTCGCGCGCGCCTGGTGGCACGCGACGAAATCGCCCTACTCGACGTTCGCGAAGAAGACCCTTATGCACAGGAGCACCCGCTCTGGGCGGCCAATATGCCCTTGTCCCGCATCGAGCTGGACGCCTGGCGGCGCATTCCCCGGCGCGACACCCTGATCGTTATCTACGGTACGCACGCAGAGAAAGACCTTGCACCGCTGGCAGTGACTTGCCTCCTGTCGCTAGGCTACACCAACGTACACCTACTCGAAGGCGGGCTGGAAAGCTGGCGCGCGGCGGGCGGTGAGCTGTTCCGCGATGTCAATGTGCCGAGCAAATCCTTCGGTGAACTGGTGGAGCACGAACGCCACACACCTTCGCTCTCGGCGCAGGAAGTCAAGGCGCTGATTGACGCCAAGGCGGACGTGGTGGTGATGGATGCGCGGCGCTTTGACGAATACCAAACCATGAGTATTCCTTCAGCCACCAGTGTGCCGGGTGCTGAATTGGTTTTGCGCGCCCGTGAACTGGCGCCCGACCCCCGGACCCAAATCATCGTCAATTGCGCAGGCCGCACGCGCAGCATTATCGGAACGCAGTCGCTGGTCAACTCCGGACTGCCCAACCCGATTGCCGCGCTTCGCAACGGCACCATCGGCTGGAAACTGGCCGGGCAAACCCTCGACCACGGCGCACAGCGCCAGGCACCTACCGCAAGCGCCGCAAACCTGGAAGCAGCCCGACGCGACGCGCGCGCAGTTGCCGAACGAGCCGGTGTGCGCTGGATTGCCTTTGAATCCTTGGCGACGCTGGATGCGCCGCAACGCACGACTTACCACTTTGACGTGCGCACGCCGCAAGAATATTCCGCCGGACACTTGAGCGGATTTGACAGCGCGCCGGGTGGACAACTGGTGCAGGAAACCGATCACCACGCGCCGGTACGTGGCGCGCGCATTGTGCTGGCTGACGACGACGGCGTGCGGGCGTCAATGAGCGCATCGTGGCTCGCGCAGATGGGCTGGGATGTGTATGTAGTCACGGACGCACCAGCGAAAGCTTTCGCAGAAACTGGCCACGGCCCGGTGTTACAACCAAGCCCACCCGATGCCACTGAGATTGCCCCGACGCAGCTTGCTCAATGGCTGGCCGAAGATGCCGCGGGCGTTGCGGCAATCGACCTCACTACCAGCGCCAACCATGTGAAGCGGCACATTCCCGGCGCGTGGTTCGCCATTCGCGCCCAACTTGCACAGGCATTGACGCGCATACCGCAAGCACCACGCTATGTGGTGACCTGCGGCAGCAGCTTGCTGGCGCGGTTTGCCGCACCGCAGGTACGCGACCTGCTCGCAGCGCGTGGCGTTCAAGCCGAGGTGTATGTATTAGCAGGCGGCAACGCCGCATGGTTTGTGGCCGGACTTCCGACTGAAGCAGGTGAACAAAACTTGGCCGTGCCACGCACCGACCGCTACCGCCGTCCCTACGAAGGCACCGACGCGCCTGCTTCGGCCATGCAGGCCTATCTGGATTGGGAATTCGGACTGGTTGCGCAGCTGGCGCGCGATGGTACACATCACTTCAAGGTGATGTGAGGCGGGACGTGTGGGAGCCTGCAAATCGCAAGTTTTAGCTTTGGGCCTGAAACGGTCGGAAGCTCTCCCAATGCGCTGGCGTAGACTTCGTTAGTATGGCCGAAACCAATATAAATCCCATTGATGCCTTTGCGAAGGACGACGCCTTTGCTGAACAGCTGCTTGCTTGGCTTCCTTTCGGCATAGTCGTACATGATTCCAACGGACGCATCGTTTCGGCGAACCCCGCTGCAGAGAGAATTTTGGGGCTATCGCTGGCTCAAATGCTGGGACTAACATCGTTAGATCAACTTTGTAAGACAACGCATTTGGATCGCTCGGATTTCCCGGGCCAAGAGCATCCGGCAACGGTTGCGCTAAGAACGAAAGCGGCTGTACTTGACATAACAATGGGCGTTTTCAACCCTGAAATTAATTCGAATATTTGGATCAATATCCGCGCAGTTCCTTTTTTGCGAGATCAAAGCGCAGATGTTCATTTTGTCTACACATTGTTGGAAGATGTTACGGAGCGGGTCACCAAACTTAAGCTTGCTGAAGATGGCCTGAATCGATACCGCGAAATTTTTGATAGCGCCAAAGAAGCCATTTTTGTATCCGACCTTGAAGGGAATCTTCTGGACGTCAATGCAGAGGCTTGCCGACTGACGAAATACAGAAGGGACGAAATTCTTAAATTGCGAAATGTTGACATCGTATTGCAGACTGAAGTACCACGCATAGCACCTGAATTGATTGCCGCTGACACCGGGATCACAATTGAAAATCGCTGGCAGCTCCTTTGCTCGGATGGGTCCAGCGTGCCGCTCGACTTAGTGGTCCAAAGACTTGCTGGGAACAAATACCTTGCAATTGGGCGCGATGCGACCGAGCGAGAAAGATCAATGAATGAGCTAGCGGCCGCCAGGGATTCTGCACTTGAAGCCAACTTAGCAAAAACCCGTTTTCTGGCGGCTGCGAGCCACGATCTGCGTCAGCCAATTCAGGCGATCGGCTTGTTCCATCACGCGTTGAAAAGAACCGGATTGAATGAGGAACAGCAGTTTCTTCACGACCTCCTCGGTAAGTCAGTTCGAAATTTGGGAGATTTACTCAATTCGTTGCTTGATATATCCAAACTCGATGCCGGTGCAGTTGTGCCTAGTTTTGAGGCGGTTGGGTTGCAGGCACTATTCCAGACGCTGGACACTGAATTCTGGCCTCTCGCTAAGGAGAAATCACTTCGTTTGCGTTTTTACTATTCTAAGAACGATGTATTTGTGCTTTCGGATCCCAAATTGCTCAGTAGCTTGCTAGGCAACCTGATTAGCAACGCCATTAAATATACACTTAGCGGCAATGTGTTGGTGTCTGTGCGTCAGCGCAAGGGGCAAGCACTAATCCAAGTTTGGGATACCGGCATTGGGATTGCCAATGAGCACATCAACGATATCTTCAAGGAATATCTTCAGCTTGGTAACCCTGAGCGTGACCGTAACAAGGGTCTTGGTTTAGGTCTTGCAATTGTCAAGAGTCTCGCTCGACTTATGAACTCTGAAGTTTCCGTGCGCTCTGAGTTGGGACGAGGAAGTGTTTTTGAACTCTGCCTGCCATTGACGAAGTCGCCTGAAATTTTGGACAAAGCCAGACCAAACCACCCAGAAATCAAGCGCCCAAAACCAAAACATAGGCGCGTCGTGCTGGTTGAAGACGATGCTATGATTTTGGCTGGAATGGTGCTGTTACTGGAGGACATGGGCATGAAGGTGGAGACCTTTTCCTCTGCGAAGGCCGCCTTGGAGAGCGACTTGACAAGTGCAGAAAATGTCGATTTCTACCTATCTGATCTCGGTTTGCCCGACCTGAGCGGGATGGATTTTTTGGAAGCTTTGCAGCGTCGGCGCGGACGCCACATAAAAGCTGCAATACTCACTGGCGATACATCCCAGGAGCGCATGGGAATGATCAAGTCCTCTCAGTGGCCAGTGCTATTTAAGCCCATTGATCCGGACAAACTATTGCAGGTAATGGACG
The DNA here is from genome assembly GCA_947373605.1 of Comamonadaceae bacterium. GTDB lineage: Bacteria > Pseudomonadota > Gammaproteobacteria > Burkholderiales > Burkholderiaceae_C > Allorhodoferax. The sequence continues at coordinate 6,609 of CANBYM010000004.1, read as the reverse complement.
AACAGGATGGGATAGATTGAGTAACGTTGTATTGGGGAGAAATGCTTTGTCAGACGTTGTATCAAAATCAAATTTGCAATGCTCGCATCGATTCCTTTCAAAGAGGAAATGTACTGACATCCTCAAAAAGGATTCCAAATGAGTGTCGATAGTGCCCAAACGCTAATGGCAATTGTTGACGACGATCCCACGATGATTAAATTGGTCGGTCTCATGCTCTCGAACGCCAATATCCACTTGGAGTCATTCACGTCAGGCGCGGCGCTTTTAAAAAGTTCTGCATTAAAGAAATTCAACACCATAATTCTTGACCTTTCGATACCGGACATGGAAGGCTTTTACATCATGGATAAGTTGCTGATCAAAAATATTACCGCCAACATTTTGTTGATCAGCGGACATGATCACGCGATATTAATGGCTGCCAAGGCATACTGTGGCGGTATGGGTTTGAATTTGTGTGGTGCCCTCGAAAAGCCATTCACACAGCAAAATTTACTTTCTATTCTGGGCTTGCAAACTGGATCTGTGGGCTAACGGAAGAGTTGTTGGCTTAACTGGCTAGTTAGTGTTCCCTTTGAGGCCATTTGACCTCTACATCAAGCACGAAGCCTATATGCCGGAGCAGATGCGAACAGCGCAATAATCCCGCACCGAATCGTTCCTGAATTGTCATTCAGACGATTGAAAGGCTGGTATTCGGTGCCGCCGAATCTATCACGGGCATAGCCAATAAACCATGCAGTTACGATATTCCCGCGATATCCTCATCGGCGTTTGCATGACGTTGCGCAATTTCTTTGCAGGCCAGCTGTACCTCCGCAAAAGCATCTGCCACATCGGGGTCAAAATGAACACCACGTCCTTCCTGAATGATGGCCATGGAAGCTTCATGGGTGAATGGATGCTTGTAGACCCGGCGGCTGATCAGCGCGTCGTAAACGTCTGCGATGGCCATCAGGCGCGCGGAAATAGGAATTGCATCGCCCGCCAATCCCTCGGGGTAACCGCTTCCGTCCCATTTCTCCTGGTGCGAGTATGCGATTTCTTTGGCACAACGTAGGAACGGCACGTGCTTGCCAAGCCGGGTTTCTGCACTTTCTATGGCCAGTTTGCCCAGCGTGGTGTGAGTCTTCATAACTTCAAACTCTGCAGGAGTCAACTTGCCGGGTTTGAGCAAAACACTGTCAGGGATCCCTATTTTTCCGATGTCATGCAGTGGAGCCGACTTGAATAGGAGATCAACCGTTGCATCGTCAAGATAGTGCGAGAACCGCGGGTGCGTTTGCAGCTTTTGGGCGAGTAACTTGACGTAGTGCTGCGTGCGAATGATGTGATTCCCGGTCTCGTTATCACGGGTTTCGGCCAAGGAGGCCATGGTCAAAATGGTGACATCCTGAATGTCGCGCACCTCCGCAGTGCGTCTTACTACTTCCTTTTCCAGAAATTCGTTTTTGTCCTTTAGAAAGTCTGCCGATGCTTTCAGCATCAAGTTGGCCTTAACACGAGCCACGGCGATAGGAGGGCTAATAGGCTTGGTAATGTAGTCCACTGCTCCGAGTTCAAATCCAAGTTGCTCATCGGAGGTATCGGTTTTGGCGGTGAGAAAGATGACTGGAATGTCACGGGTTGCCGGGTTTGCCTTGAGCTGGCGGCACACTTCATAGCCGTCCATGTCCGGCATCATAATGTCCAGCAAGATTAGGTCAGGGGGCAGTTCAGAGCTGGCAATCTTGAGTGCCCGCACGCCGCTGGACGCTACTTTGACCTTGCAATGCGTCAGCAGCAGGTCGCTTATAAGTATCAGATTCGCCGCCGTGTCATCAACCACCAATACCGTGAAATCACCAAGGCTGCGGATGGCATCAACCATGTTTCATCGCCCCCGTCATGCCAAGGGCACCGTCATTACGATGTGACTGTATTGGACTATCCATTGCCTTCCGCTTTACGCTTTCGTCTAAATAGGTGGTGCGGGGATGCCGACGGCTTTCCCCATGACTTTGACTTTAAGGCATAAATGCATTCCGTCAATGCTTGGCTGGACTGGTCAAGGGCATGGCGGGCGGAAGCGGCAAATGCACCGTTATGGTAGTAGAGTCCGAAACGTCGGACGTCTCCATCGTGATGTTGCCCCCCTGGGTTATCGCGAGCAGTCGGGCCGAGTAGGTGCCCAAACCGTTTCCTCCTGACTTGGCCGCCGTCGCGTACTTGTCGAAGAAGGTGTCGCGCAACGCTATGGGTACAGCACCACTGTTGTGTACCGAAATTACGAGGTCAGCTAGTTGACTGACATGCAACACGATACTGGAGTTGGGCGACGCCGCATCTGCGGCGTTGCGCAGCAAGTTGGAAAACAGGCTGTAACACAGCAAGTCATCGCCCATACACACTGCACCCGAAAGAGAATCAACCGGCACCCCCTGAATCTTCCGTTCAAGCTTGATCTGATGATGGTCCCAGCGGACGGCCATTTCCAGAAGAATGCGCTCGACAATGCTTCCAACATTTACCCTGCGTGGATAAAAATCGAATTCGCCCCGCTCCATTTTGTACAGGTCCAGTGACAGATTAACCATGTTCAGCACGTTATAGGCGGACTGTTCGATGTCGTATAAAAGGTCCTTGTGGGGCTGCTGAACGGTGTCATCGGACAGAAGGTTTGCCGTGAATCCGATGATCCCGGCCAGCGGATTACGCAGGTCGTGGCGCGAGATACGTTCGACATCTTCGCGTAGGCGCAAGTTGTCTTCCAGAACGGCGTTTTTTTCAATCAGTTCAATGCGGTTACGCTTGAGCTCGGCAATACTGCGCTGCAGTCGCAAATGCGTTTCCATGCGCGCCTTGAGGATGGAGGGATCGGCGGGCTTGGAGACATAGTCCGCCGCGCCGAGCGAAAACCCCTTTGTTACATCGGTTGTCTGGCCCATCGCCGTCAGGAAGATGATGGGCACCTCCGCCGTTGCGGGGTTCGACTTGATGTACCGACACACCTCGAAACCGTCCATGTCGGGCATCATGACGTCGAGCAAAATCAGGTCTGGAATCTTGCCCGACTGTATGATTTTCAGGGCACGCGCACCGCTGTTGGCAACCCTCATCTGGTAATCCTGACCCAGCATATCCATCAAGATGTTCAGGTTGTCGGCCACATCATCAACAGCCAAAATCGTTGCCCGCCGGGTACCACCTGTCTCATCGGGCGCGCTGACGATCAACGGCCCTGCTCCGGACTTCGCTATGGTTCCGGGCAAGAGTGCCGACACGTTGCCGTGGATATTGTGGGCGTGCGTAAGGGGCTGATGGAAGGCGCGCCGTAGCTTGGTTTCAAGTGCGGCGAGGTTAAAGGGCTTTACCAGATACTCTGACACGCCTGCCTCAAATGCGCTTCGAACCTGCTCCCGGTCCGTCTCGACGGTGACCATGATGACGGGGATGGACCCGAACCGGTCATTGGCACGTATCTGACGCAACAACTCCAGTCCATTCATGACCGGCATATTCCAATCCGTGAGGACTGCATCAAAGCGGCGCTTGCCAAGAGCGTTCAAGGCATCGGCGCCGTGCATTGCCGTATGGACGTCAGAAAAACCAAGTTGTCGAAGGCTGTTGCCCAGCAGGCGACGCATGCCTTCCAAATCGTCCACCACCAACAATGAAGCGTTGTAGTTCATTTTTGTTGGCTAATAGATCGTCAAAAAAGGCCTGCCAGAGGCTGCTTGTCCAAACCGTTTGAGCATGGGTCTCAATGACCTATAAGAGTTGGGCCAGTCGGTAGAGATCATGTCTTCAGCAATTTATGTAAGTTAAAGTATCTGCATTGCGCTAGCGCACAGAATCAGATCAGTGGAGGCTATATGAAAAATACCGCGAATGGCAGCGATTGCCCGTCACTGCCACAGAACGTCTCGCCTGAGCAACAGGTGCAACGAAAATTCGACCTCGCTCTAGCGCGGACCTCCTACAACTACATGCGGACCTATATTGAGCCTCTGCCGCTGTCGACGGATGTTCCTGGCGGAGAGAACTTCTCCATTGAATACGATGCAAAAGTCGTCGCTACATTTTTACCACTGGCAGATAATTTTAAAAAAGTGGTGATCAATTTGCTGGAACGGGAGTTGAAGGACGACCTGCCCGGGAACGTGTTTACCAGCGTTGAGGAGAGCTACCAGAAACTGGCTCACGAAATGAGCCTCAACATTTGCAAGGATATTGAAGACCTCAAAGACTTCACGAAGGCATTGGGCGATTTGCCGCAGAAGATAAGGCAGGCAATCGACGGCCTTGTCCAGTTGCCAAAGGATCTGGAAAAAATGTATACCGGACTTGAGCAGGTTTTTGGCGAATTTTTGAAGTCCGGGGTAACAGCATTTCTGAAGTCAACCATGATCGATATGCTGCGGGATCACAAGGACGGGAACTACCTTCGTGCCCGAACGATTGACGACTACGCAAACCTGTTCAGCGTATTACCCAAGCCATTGGTTTTGACGCTGGAGAAGAAACAGTGGATGCCGGCTGAAGGAGACGTTTGGGAACATGACTGGTTTTTTGGGTACCTGCAAATTGCGGGTTTCAACACTACGAATCTACTGGGTGTGAAAGCACAACTCGGTACGAGTGAGCAGGCTGTGTTGTTATCTGAACTGCTGAAAAAATTTCCGTTAACGGACGTCATTTTTCAGTCAGTTATCGCGCGCAGCGACTTGACCCTGCAAGAGGCGGCAGAGCAAAACCGTCTGTTTGTCTGCGACTACGTCCAGTTCGACGGGACAGAAGGCGGTGTAGTTCACGGAGAGCAGCGCTATCTGCCGGCCCCGATTGCATTGTTCTACTGGAACCCGAATTCGCCCGAAGGTTTCCCCCCTGGCAAGGGGGCGCTGCAGCCAATCGCCATTCAGCTGGGGCAGGCATTCGATGCGGAGTCCACCCCAATTTTCACGCCCAACAACTGCTCGAACGCTGACGATGCCAATGGGTTCAAATGGAAGATCGCGAAATTCATCACCAATTCAATTTGCGCTGTGCAACATGAATCCGTGGCTCACCTTGGCGCCTGCCACCTCACTGTGGAGCCGGTCATCGTAGCTAGCCACCGCCGGCTGCCCATTCAGCACCCCCTGATGAAACTGCTGCTCCCGCATTTCCGTTTTACGATTGAGATCAACGACTCTGCATTGCACAGTCTGATTATCCCCGGCGGTGTTGTTGCCACCGTCATCGGGCCAACGATCGAGTCAACCGGCCAGCTACTCGTCAAGGCAAACGCCGCCTGGCGTTGGGACGAGCACAACCCGGATCAGCTGTTTAATTTGCGTGGTGTTGATGTTGACGCCTTGCCTGACTTTCCGTTCAGGGACGACACGATGTTGCTTTGGAGTGCGATCAAGAAATTTGTCTGTAGCTATGTAGCAACATACTATCCCGGCGACCAGTCCGTGGCAGACGATTACGAAGTACAAGGCTGGATCAACGAACTGGTATCGCCCCTTTACGCGGGTTTCAAGGGATTGAACGGCCTCAAGGCGACCGGCAATGCCGAGGCCCCCTTTGGACTGGATAGCCGGGACTATCTGGTTGAATTAGTCTCGCACATCATCTACATTGCCGGCCCTCAACACGCATCTGTCAACTACGCACAGTTTCCGCTGATGACCTATTCGCCGGCTGTCTCTGGAACCATCTACCATGCACCGCCGCAACAAAGCACTGTAATAAATTCTGCCGAAGATTGCATGAAGTGGTACCCGCCTCTGGACATAGCGCTCTACATCGTATCCTTCGGGTATCTACTGTCCGGCATCCAGTTTGATACCTTTGGCCAGTACAGTCCGAATCCGCGCATTCCCTATTTCACTGACCCAAATATCGCCGAATTTGCGCTGGATTTTCAGGAAGAACTCGCTGAGATCGAGAAGACCATACGTCAACGTAATAGATGCAGGCCCATGCCCTATCAATGCCAGTTGCCGTCGATGATTCCAAACAGTATTAGTATTTGAGTTGTCCATTTGCCCCAGGGTCACTGATCCAGGCGGGCTGGCGGTATTCAACAGATGACGAACGGAAATCGGATGCTGCAATTAGTCCCCGGATACCAGATTGAAGCCACGATACATCAATCGCATAAGACGATTATTTATCGGGCCGTGCGTGAGGCCGATCGGCAAAAGGTTGTGCTCAAGACACTGAGAACGCCACACCCGACCCGTGCAGAAATCGCGCAGCTTCAGCATGAATTTCAATTAGCCATGCGTTTGATCGATGTGCCCGGGGTCATTCGGGTCGAGAGCTTTGAGCGCTACGGCCATAGTGTCGCAATGGTCATGGAAGATGCTGCCGGCATTGATTTGGCGTGTTACCTGCGGGAGAGCCGGGCCGCTGCCAGGAACCCATTTTCCATTGACAGCTTTTTTAAGATTGCGATGGATATTGTTCAAATTTTGCAAGGTATCCATCGCGCACACATCATTCACAAAGACATCAATCCACGCAATATTCTTTGGAACGAGAGTACCGGCACGACGCGAATTATCGACTTTGGTATTTCCACAGAACTCTCCCGTGAACGCCAAGACGTCAGCACAGCCAACCTGCTGGAGGGGT
>CANBYM010000003.1 GCA_947373605.1 Comamonadaceae bacterium | reverse complement strand
AAGAGGCTTGCAGTCTTGCTGCGGGAAAACATGCAGGCGCTGCAAGTCGACAACGCCAAAGACCTGGAACGCGCCTTGGCCAATGGTCTGTCTGCGCCCATGGTGGACCGGCTCAAGCTCACGCCCAAGGTGCTGGAAACCTGTGCCTTGGGTTGCGAGCAACTGGCCGCGATGGCTGACGTGATCGGCGAAATCATCGGCATGAAGCAGCAGCCCAGTGGTATCCGGGTGGGCCAGATGCGGGTGCCCATCGGTGTGTTCGGCATGATTTTCGAAAGCCGACCTAATGTGACGATCGAGGCTGCCAGCTTGTCCATCAAAAGCGGCAACGCCTGCATTTTGCGTGGTGGCTCGGAGGCCATTGAGTCTAATAAAGCACTGGCCAAATTGGTGCAAAAGGCACTTGCCGACAGTGGTCTGCCGTCCGATGCGGTGCAACTGGTGCAAACCACGGACCGCGAAGTGGTGGGCCAGCTCATCGCCATGCCGCAGTATGTGGATGTGATAATTCCTCGCGGCGGCAAGGGCTTGATTGAGCGCATCAGTCGTGATGCCAAAGTGCCGGTGATCAAGCATCTGGATGGCAATTGCCATGTGTATGTGGATGATCCCTGTGATGTGGACATGGCCGTCAAAGTGGCTGACAACGCCAAGACAAACAAATACAGCCCCTGCAATGCGGCCGAAGGTTTGCTGGTGGCGCGCGGCGTGGCGGCGGAGTTTTTGCCGCTGATCGGCAAGGTTTACGCTGACAAAGGCGTGGAGATGCGTGTCTGCGCGCAGGGTCGGGCGATCTTGCAAGCGGTTCCAGGTGCCAAGCTGGCCGATGCGACGGAGCAGGACTGGTACGAGGAATACCTTGCGCCTGTCATCAGTGTTAAGGTGGTGCAGGGGCTGGACGAGGCTATTGCCCACATCAATCAGTACAGCAGCCACCACACCGACGCTATCCTCACGCGAGACCATATGCACGCCCAGCGCTTTTTACGTGAAGTGGATTCGGCAAGCGTGATGGTGAACACAAGCACCCGCTTTGCCGATGGCTTTGAGTACGGGCTGGGTGCCGAGATCGGCATTAGCACCGACAAATTCCATGCCCGCGGGCCTGTCGGTATTGAAGGTCTTACCTCGCTCAAGTACGTAGTTCTGGGCGAAGGTGAAGTGCGCGTCTGAATTCGCAATTGCATAAATTGCTTTGCGCGCCTTGAACTTATGGCGCTTTGCTTCATCTAAAAGGCCTGCCTAGAATGGGCGTACCTTTCGTGAAAGCAATATAAACATGGTTCCCCACTTGGTGACTGCCCTGACGGGCCCGACTAATGAGTTAGAACAACGCCTACTGGACTCCATGCCCGCCATTGAGCGATGGTTTCGCCTGGAGTGGATGGAGCACACGCCGCCCTTTTACACCTCGGTCGACGTGCGCAATTCGGGTTTCAAGCTCGCTCCGGTAGACACCGACTTGTATCCCACTGGCTGGAACAACCTGACCAAGCCCATGCTGCCTTTGGCCGTGCAGGCAGCCATGGCGGCCATTGAAAAAATTTGTCCTGAAGCGCGCAACCTGCTCATCGTTCCCGAAAACAACACGCGCAACACGTTTTATTTGAGCAATCTGGCGCAGTTGCGCCGCATTTTTCACATGGCCGGTCTCAATGTGCGCATCGGCTCCATCAGCCCGGATGTGAAAAAGGCTACCACCATCGCGCTGCCGGATGGCGAAAGCATCACCCTGGAGCCGGCCATTCGTATCAAGGGTCGTTTGGGCGTTAAGGACTTTGATCCCTGCACCATCCTGCTAAACAACGATTTGTCCACTGGTGTGCCCGGCATTCTCGAAGAACTGCACGAACAGTACCTGCTGCCGCCCTTGCATGGCAGCTGGTCAACGCGGCGCAAAAGCACTTATTTCAAAATCTATGAAGAGGTCGCCAAGCGCTTTGGCAAGTTGATTGGCGCCGACCCCTGGCTGATCAATCCCATGTTTGAAAAATGCGGTAGCGTGGATCTGGGCACCGCAGAAGGTGTGCAGGCACTTACTGGGCGGGTCGAAACCCTGATGGCGCGCATCAAGAAGAAGTACAAGGAATACGGCATCAAGGAAAAGTCATTCGTCGTGGTCAAGGCCGACAACCGGGGCAGCAGTGCAGGCTTGATGACGGTGCGCGATGTCAAAGACTTGCCGGCACTGATCCAAAAAGCCCGTGCGGGAGCGATAGGGTTGGTCAGCGGCGCACAGGAATTGATTTTGCAGGAAGGCGTGCTCACCCATGAACGCATGCACGACGCGGTGGCCGAGCCCGTGGTCTACATGATGGACCGCTACGTCGTGGGTGGCTTTTACCGGATCCACGCCGAGCGGAGTGTGGATGAAGATTTGTGCGCACCGGGATCCGCTTATGTACCTTTGGCATTTGCCGAAAGTGCCCAGCTGCCACAACCTGGCGTGCGCCCGGGTGCCAGTGCACCCAACCGCTTTTATATGTACGGTGTCATTGCGCGGCTGGCCATGCTGGCGGCAAGTTATGAACTTGAATCCACTGATCCGGACGCCGAGCAGTACGATTAGCTGGAATTGCAGAGGGCTGCCAGCTCTAACTGTTATGTACAAAATCAGCAGTTGCTGCGCCGCAACATGGTGCATTTGGCGTAAATATTTGGGCCAATGGCACCGTAATAGAGGTGCCGCAAGCGCAAAATAGCGCTCCCGAATGGAATGGAACCCGGACGAGATATAGAGCCGGGTGAATTTGTGTCAGCTTCTAAATCGTCTCTTGCGGCGCTTACTCTGGGCGCCATCGGTGTTGTGTACGGTGACATCGGAACCAGTGTTCTGTATGCCTTCAAGGAGGTCTTTGTGAGTGGCCACGTGCCAATTACGCAAGACAATATTCTGGGGGTTTTGTCATTGTTTTTTTGGGCATTGACTGTCGTTGTCTCCATCAAGTACGTCGTGCTCATAATGCGTGCCGACAATAGTGGTGAGGGCGGGCTCATGGCGCTACTGGCGCTGGCTTCGCTATCCACCAAGGACACGCCCAAGGTACGCAGCACGCTGGTCATACTGGGTGTCTTTGGCGTTGCCTTGTTTTTCGGCGACGGTGTGATCACGCCTGCAATTTCTGTGCTTTCGGCGGTGGAAGGTCTTGAAATATTGACGCCTGCAGCCAACCCTTATGTCGTGCCGATTTCCTTGTTGGTGTTGGTAGCGCTGTTTATGGTCCAGCGGCGTGGTACGGGTGATATCGGTCGTTTCTTCGGCCCGATTACCGTGGTCTGGTTTGTCGCTATCGGCGCACTGGGCCTGTTTCATGTGGTGCGCAATCCCAGTGTGTTGCTGGCGATATCACCGATTTACGCAGTGCAGTTTTCGATAGCGCACTACCACCTTGCATTTTTGACCCTGGGTGCGGTGTTCCTCTGCCTGACCGGCGCCGAAGCGCTATACGCTGACATGGGTCACTTCGGCAAGCAGCCCATTCGCATTGCCTGGTTCGGCCTCGTGATGCCCTCATTGGTGCTCAATTATTTCGGGCAAGGTGCCTTGGTTTTAGCCGACCCGAAAATGGCGGACAACCCGTTTTTCAAAATGATGCCGGATTGGGCTTTGTTGCCCATGGTGATTCTGGCTACGGCCGCCACCGTGATTGCGTCGCAGGCGTTGATATCCGGTGCATTTTCTGCGACCAAGCAAACGATTCAGTTGGGCTTCCTGCCGCGGCTGTCGATTCTGCACACCTCCATTAAAGACACTGGACAAATTTATATTCCTGCGGTGAACTGGACCTTGCTGGGTGGCGTTGTCGTTGCGATCGGGCTGTTCGGAAGCTCATCGGCGCTTGCCGCAGCCTATGGAATTTCGGTCAGCATGGTGATGATCATCACTACCGGTATGACCTTCTTTGTAGTGCGTTACGGATGGGGCTATCCGCTGTGGCTGTGTGTTGTATCGACAGGCATTTTCTTTATCATCGATGCCAGCTTCTTTGCATCCAATTTGCTGAAAATCGCGCAAGGCGGCTGGTTCCCTTTGGTCATGGCGGCAGGCTTGTACATTGTCATGGCAACCTGGAAAGACGGTCGCCGTTTACTCAACCAGAAACTCAAAGCCGATTCACTGGACTTGCCGAGTTTCCTCGAAGCCGTGTTTGTCAGCCCGCCGGTGCGCGTGGAAGGTACAGCCGTATTTCTTACGGCCGAGACTGGTACGGTGCCCAATGCCTTGCTGCATAACCTCAAGCACAACAAGGTGCTGCACGCCAATAATTTGTTTGTGACCGTGCGCAGTCATGAAGTGCCGTGGATCGGACTGGACAAACGCATTGAGATTGAATCGCTGGGCCACGACTGCTGGCAGGTAATCATTCACTATGGGTTTAAAAATGACCCTGACATTCCCAAAGCACTGCAGCAAATCAAGGGCCGTGGCTGTGAACTCAACAACATGACCACCAGCTACTTCCTCTCGCGTGACACGGTAGTGCCGACTTTGGGCGAGGGTATGGCACCGTGGCGCGAAAAACTGTTCGCGTCCATGCACCACAACGCCAGTGGTGCGGCCAGCTTCCTGAACTTGCCTAGCAACTCGGTGGTGGAGCTGGGCTCCAAAATTGAGATTTAACTTTGGCTGGCGTTGGGCATCTTGAAGTTCCTTAAAGACCTGAGCCTTTCCGCTTTCACGGCTGGCTTTGTCGCCGTGCTGGTGGGCTTTACCAGCTCCGTGGCCATCGTGTTCCAGGCGGCGCAGGCGTTTGGTGCCACGGCGGATGTCATGGCTTCCTGGATGTGGGCCCTTGGCCTAGGCATGGGGCTGTGCTCGCTGGTGCCGTCTATCTGGTTACGTAAACCCATCATGGTGGCATGGAGCACACCTGGTGCCGCCGTACTGGCCAGTGCGGGATTGGCCGGCGGCTACAACATGTCGGATGCGGTGGGTGCCTTCATGCTGTGCGCTTTGATCATCGTGCTGGCGGGCGCTACCGGCTGGTTTGAACGCATCATGAAGCGCATACCTGTGGCGGTGGCATCCGCGCTGTTGGCCGGTGTTCTGGCGCGTTTCGGGTTGAACGGTTTTTCTGCTGCGCAGACGGCGCTGCCGCTGGTGGTAGTCATGCTGCTGACCTATCTGGTGGGCAAGCGTGTGTCCCCGCGTTACGCCGTCCCCGCCACCTTGCTGGTTGCCGTGGCGATGGTCTCCCTGACCACCGGCTTTAACCGCACCGATATTCGTTTTGGTTTGACCTATCCCGTGTGGGTAACTCCGGCGTTTTCCGTTGCGGCCTTTGTGAGTTTGTCTTTGCCCCTGTTTATTGTCACGATGGCGTCGCAAAATCTGCCCGGTGTAGCCGCCATTCAGGCCGCGGGTTTTGGCGACGAGCGTGCCCGCGGCGGTGACGCCGGCATTCCCATCTCCAAGGTCATTACGCTGACCGGTGTCACCACATTGTTGCTGGCACCCTTTGGTGCGTATGCACTCAATCTGAGCGCCATCACGGCGGCCATTTGCATGGGGCCGGAAGCGCACCAAGACCCGCAACGCCGTTACACCGCCTCCGCTTCCTGTGGCGCAATTTACATTCTGATCGGCTTGTTTGGCGCCACCATTATCGGCGTGCTCACGGCGTTTCCCAGAGAGCTGGTGGCCGCCATTGCCGGCCTTGCGCTGCTGAGCACGATTGCCGGTGCGCTGAAAGTCGCCCTGGACAATGATGCCAACCGCGAGGCTGCCATCATCACCTTTTTGGTCACGCTCAGCGGGGTTGTTGTGGCTGGTGTAGGCTCGGCATTCTGGGGCGTGGTGGCCGGTGCGATTGCACTGGCCGTTCAGCATTACAGCGATTGAACTTGGCTGCTATTCAGTCACTGCCCGGCCGGGCTTGGCCGACTATTCGATAACCATTTACTCTGATTTATGAATATCCTTTTTGTTGCCGACCCGCTGGAGTCGTTCAAGATTTACAAAGACACTACCTTTGCCATGATGCGCGAAGCGCAGCGGCGCGGTAATACGCTTGCGGCGTGTGAGCCCAAGGACATCATGTGGCTGCGCGGCGGTGTGGTTACGGCGTATGTGCGCGACATTACGCTGACCGGTAATCCCGACGTTTGGTTCACAGCAGCGCAAAGCAAACCCGACGAGCGCGCACAGGCGCTGAAAGATTTCGACTGCATCATCATGCGCAAAGACCCGCCCTTTGACAGCGAGTTTTTTTACGCCACGCATTTGCTGGAGCAGGCCGAGCGCGAAGGTGCGCGGGTTTTTAACAAACCGCGTGCACTGCGCGACCACCCCGAGAAATTGGCGATTCTGGAGTTTCCGCAATTCATCGGCCCCACCCTCGTCACACGCGATGCTGCGGACGTGCGCCGCTTTCACGCCGAGCACAAGGACATCATTCTCAAACCCTTGGACGGTATGGGCGGCACCGGCATCTTCCGTGTCAAAGAAGACGGGCTGAACCTGGGTGGCATCATAGAAACACTGAACCAGGACGGCGCGCAAACTATCATGGTGCAGAAGTTTTTGCCTGCTATTGAACTTGGCGACAAGCGCGTGCTGGTGATCGGCGGCAAGCCGGTCCCCTACTGTCTGGCGCGCATTCCGCAAGGCGGTGAAGTGCGCGGCAATCTGGCCGTCGGTGGCAAGGGTGTTGCGCAGGCGACTAGCCCGTCCGACCGTGCCATTGCAGAGGCCTTGGGTCCGGTACTTGCGGCGCGTGGTTTACTGCTGGTGGGCCTGGACGTTATCGGTGACAGCCTGACCGAGATCAACGTCACCAGTCCGACCTGTTTTCAGGAAATTACCGACCAAACCGGTTTTGATGTGGCCGCTATGTTTATCGATGCGCTTGAAGCGCAAATGGCTGCCTGAAAAATCGCGCCCGTCTGGCTGCGATGTGGCATTTCAGCGCAGCAGGCAACCTTCTTTGAACACCCGCAGCTCGCCGGGCGCCATGGCCACCCAGTTCTCGTTGGTGGTTAAAGGTTGCGTGACGACGATGACCAGTTTGTCGTCCGGGCCATTCAGCTCGGACAGGTCCACACTCACGTCTTCGTCCTTGAGTTGCACCGTATCAAATGGATGCTGGCGCTGCACATAGTGCAGGTTGGTGCTGGCGTGCGCCCACAGTGCCTGACCATTGCTCAACAGGAAATTAAACGTGCCGTGCTTGGCGACCTTGGGGGCCAGCTCCGCCAGCGTTTTTGAGAGTTCTTCCACAGGCGGCATGGAGGCATGCGACTTGTTCAGCTCTTGCAATAGCCAGCAAAACGCCAGTTCGCTGTCGGTGGAGCCCACCGGCTTGAAGCTGCCGTGCAGGGTGGGTGCGTAGTCTTTCAAGTCACCGTTGTGGGCAAAAAACCAATAGTGTCCCCAGAGCTCGCGCACAAATGGGTGGCAGTTCTCCAAAGTCACCGCACCCACGGTTGCTTTGCGCACGTGGGCCACCACGTTGTGGCTTTTGATGGGGTAGGTGCGCAGCATTTGCGCTATGGGCGAGGTGGAGGCGCTGTCTTTGTCTACGAAGTGCCGCGCTGCTTTGCCGGGCGTTTTGCCGTCACTCTCGAAGAAGGCGATTCCCCACCCGTCGGAGTGGTGGTCCGTGCAGCCGCCGCGCTGCGAAAAGCCAGTAAAACTCAATGTCAGACTCGCTGGCAGGCGGCTGTTCATTCCTAGCAGTTGGCACATGGGTAAATAGTTTACACCCGCGGTTCGGTCCAGAGTACCCCGCCGGTGGCCCAATTTTCACGCTTTACATCAACGATAAGAATGTCCACCGAATCGGGCGAACCGCCCAGCACTTCGACGCTGACGCGTGTGATTTCTTCGACCAGTTTCTTCTTTTGCTCCAGCGTACGGCCTTCAAGCATTTCAACGTGATAGGTTGGCATCCGGTGTCCTTGTTGTTTGGGGTTTAGACTGGTGTCAATTGTATGGATGGACCCACAGGATTGGCTTTACATTTTTTCAGATATGCAAAAGCGTTGCGCACACGCTGGCTCTTGATCGGGGCGGTTGCTTTGCACATTGCCTTGGGTGCCGTATTGGGACTGTCGGTGGACGAAGCCCATTACGCCCTTTACGCGAATCATTTGGCGCTGAGTTATTTTGACCACCCGCCCATGGTGGGTTGGGTGCAGTGGCCACTGGTGGCGCTTGGCGCGCCGGATGTGGTGTTGCGTCTGATCCCCGGTGCGTTGTGGCTGGGGACGGTGCTGATCGCGCGGCGTGTTGCGATGGTGTTGGCACCGGACGCGCCCGATGGCGGCATGTGGACCGTTGTGGTTCTGCTTTTGGCACCTTTGCTGCACGTGTTGGGTATCGGGTTGTTGCCGGATACCTTGTTGATGTTTTGGTCAACGGCGCTGATGCTGCTGACTTTGCGCATGATGCAAAGTCGTTCCACTCCCAGCATGTCAAATTTTATTCTGTTGGGTGTGTTGTTAGGGCTGTCGGGCCTTAGCAAATACACGGCCATTTTTTCGGCGCTGGCGGTAGCGGCATGCCTGTTGCATGCCCACGGCATCCGGATTTTTTGCAGTCCCGGCCTCTGGATGGCAGTCGCTATTGCATTGGTGCTGGTATCGCCGGTGGGCATCTGGAATGCGCAGAACCAATGGATCTCTTTCGGCTACCAGGCCAAGCACGGCTCCGGCAATGCCTGGGAGTGGAGTAATGCATTGCGCTTTGCGCTCGTGCAGTGTGTGGCTTATGGACCGTTGCTGTTATGTGGCTTTGCGGGCTTTGGCCGCGTTGCAAAGCAACAGCGCTCCATCATTTTGTTTTTTGCGATTCCGTCTGTAGTGTTACTGGTTTTGTCGGGTGGCGGGACTGGATTGCCCCATTGGACTGCACCGGCCTGGGTGGCGCTGGCACCGTTTGCCGGCGTGGCGCTGGCCCGGCATTGGCAGTCGGCACGCAGCCGTTGGCTTTTCACTACCTTGATAACGATGCAAGCGCTTGGCTGTGTCGGACTACTTGCGCTGATGGTGAGTGGGGGCATGCCATTCATGGCCGGCCGTGCCGCCAGCGCACAAGACACCAATCCGCCCAATCCGTTTGCCGATCTGCACGGGTGGGACGTGGCGGGTGCCCGGGCGCTGGCGTTGGCAAATGCCGAGGGGCTGGCTTCGGTCTCAGTGCAAAACTGGACATTGGCCAGTCGCATCGGCTGGTACGCGAGGCCCCTGCCGGTGCATGTGCTGGAAGACCGGTTCGATCAGTTTGATCTGTGGGCCGGCAAGTTGTCGGTGGGCGGTAATACCCTCTTGGTGGATTGGTCGCAGCAGCCCTACGTGACACCGTTAGGGTCTCACGGTTTTCAAACCTGTCGCTTACTCGAGCATCTGGACGTTCATCGCTTGGGCTACCCATTGGCTGGATTTGATTTTTATGATTGCCGGGGCTGGTCGAGTGATCCGGCGCCCGCGCTGAAGCCCGCGGTTCAACCGGGGACTAAGCCATGAGCTTGCGCAATCCATTTCCGTGGTGGTTGTGGCTGCTGCCATTGGTTGGCATTGGATGCGCGGCACCGTTGTGGCTGCACGTGTGGGAACCGGCCATGTTTGTCTGGTTGAATACGGCCTTCATGCCGATAACCGCACAGGTGTGGACTGGCTTTTCACTGTTGGGCAATGGATGGGGTGTGCTGGGGGTAACTGCCCCCTTGCTGCTGGTGTCACCCCGTCTCATGGGGGCATGGGTATGCGCGGCACCGTTTGCAGCAATGTTTGCACGCATCGGCAAGGAGTACATCGTCAGTCCGCGCCCGGCTGCAGTGGTGGATAACCAGCACATGCGCATCGTCGGGGACGTGATGCACACCGTGTCCATGCCGTCAGGTCACACGACCACCGCCTTTGCAGTGGCGTGTGCCATTTATCTGGCCTTGAGTGGCGAACAAAGAAAGCGCCATGTTTGGGTGCTGGTGCTGGCCTTGGGCACCGGTTTGTCACGCATCGCCGTGGGTGCGCACTGGCCCGGTGATGTGGCGGTAGGCATGTGCCTGGGTCTGCTTGCCGGATTGCTGGGTAACGTGTTGTTGGGCGCAATAGAACCCCGCCACTTCGAAACATCCGGATGGGGGTCGCGTCTGATTGCGATGGCCGTAGCAACGGCGATCTACGTGTTGCTGACCGAGCCTATGGACTTTGCGGAGAACCTGCCGCTTCAGCGTGTGGTCGCCGCTGTGGCTGCAGTTTCTTTGCTGGCCTTTGCCATACGCAGCGCCAGATCGCTCAAGGCCTGATAGGCCGCTCCTGCCTGCGCATCCCATTGCGAAACCACGAGCGCTTGACGCGCAATAGCCTCCATGTCTCCCCGTGCGGCCGGTCCGGTGAGTGCACCGGCTGGCCCCAAGGTAGTGATGTTATGTACGGCATTGCTGAGCAAACGCTGGCGCAAGTCTTCTATCAGGTGCGCGGGCATGCCGGTGGCCCGCCATGCATCTTCAGCAAGTCCCTGCAACACCGGCATGAAGTTGGTGGCGAATACGGCGGCGGCGTGGTAAAGCACTTTGTCGGCGCTGGCCACCTCGAAGCACTGCGCACCAATGGCGCTGAACAGGGGCCTCAATTGCGCCAGCAATTCCGCGTCCCCCTCCAGTGCACAAGGCGTGCCCTTGAATTGCGCTACCGCAATTTCCCGGGTGGCAAAACTGAGCAGGCAGTGGGCGCTTGCGGTAGACCAGCCGATTCTCTGCAAGGGCAAAAGTGCGGCTGCACTCTGCGCTCCACTGCAGTGAAAGGCCGCAGATGCCTCACTGTGTAAATCGGCAAGATGTTGTGCGGCCCAGGCGATGTGTGCATCCGGTACCGCAATCATCCATACATCGGCCTTGGGCATGTCTTTCAATTCTGTACAGGCAATGCCTTCGCCAATGAAGGTGCTGGCATCTTGCGCACTCACCATCCTTGTGTTGCAGACTGCCTGCACGCGTAAACAGCCTTGGTTCTGCCAAAGCCGTGCCAGCGTGCAGCCGACGCGACCTGCACCAACGACATTGAGGGTTTTTAGCGGCATAGCGACTCCGGCCTCGGGACTTTTCAAAAGCGATGTGTCTGATCATAATGAGCCTTTTAAGGGGAGCCTCCATGAAACTGTCACACCATCTCGTGGTAGCCGCCAGTGCTGCCTGCCTGTTTTCCATGCCTGTATTGAGTTCGGCGCAAACCATGCGACCCGGCTTGTGGGAAATCACCACGCAGATGCAAGGCGCTGCCGGCGGCAAGATGGATGCAGCCATGGCGGAAATGCAAAAGCAGATGGCTTCCATGACGCCGGAGCAACGCAAGATGGTTGAAGATCGCATGGCCAAGCAGGGCATGAAGTTCGGTGGTGCCCCCAGTGGCGGTATGAAGATGCAGATGTGTATGACCCAGGAAATGGTCGACCGCAACGAAGTCGCCTCACGCCAGCAAGGTAACTGCACGCAAACCCGCTCACCCCGCACGGGCAACTCGATGAAGGTTGCCTTTGAATGTACCAATCCAACCAGTAAAGGCGAAGGTACGGTGACCTTCAGCGGGCCGGACGCCTATGCCATGAAGCTGACAACGACCACTACCGTGCAGGGCAAGGCTGAATCGATGGACATGCAAGGTAGCGGGAAGTGGCTCAGTGCGGACTGTGGCAACGTGAAGCCCCTGCCCAGCCCGAAGTAGCAAGGAAAGTTGCACCATGGGATCCAACAACATGGCAAACACCGCGGCTCAAGTTCCAAAGCCGCAGTTTCATTTCTACGCCGCAATCGGCACTGTGCTAACCGCGTTTTTGGGTTTCACGCCGACCTATTTTTCCCCGCTGGTGCGCGGGTCTTTCAGCGCACATCCCATCATTCACCTGCACGGAATTATTTTCTTTAGCTGGACGATGTATTTCGCATTTCAGTCCTGGCTTGTAGCCAATAACAAGACGGTGCGTCACCGTGATGTGGGGCTGATCGGAATTTCAATGGCTACTGCCATGCTGTTTTTGGGGCTCTTGGCGGCGGTTGACAGCGCAAAGCGGGCGGCTGTGGCGGGCTTTGCGCAAGACGGAATTCGATTCATGATTGTCCCGGTTTCAGGTGTTCTGATGTTTGCGCTACTGGTGGGCCTGGCGATCTTTTTTGTGAAAAACAAAGACCTGCACAAGCGGCTGATGCTGATTGCAACGGCATCGATATTGGATGCCGCCATTGCCCGCTTGTTTCTCACCTTTGTCGCGCCGCCGCCGGAACCCGGCGCGTCCCCCGTGCCACCGCTTTTTGTGGCTACACCGCCGGCCATGTTGGCCGACCTTTTTATCATTGCCGGGATGATTTACGACTGGCGCACGCGCAGACGCGTGCATCCGGTTTACTTCTTCGCAGGCGGGGCTGTACTGGCCATTCAACTGGGGCGTGTGTCCTTTGCAGAAACCCTGTCCTGGAACGCTGTGGCCCAGTGGCTGCTGCACGCTGCGGGCTAGCCGCGCTGTAGCTCTTAAAATCACGTAAAACATCAACAAAGGGTATGCGCCATGGGTTTGAACATTGCGGCGTGGGGGTGGTTTGACTGGCTTAGTAACGCGAGTTATTTAATTTTGCTGCTCTCCTATTTTTCCATTGACATAGTGCGTCTGCGCGGCCTGGCGGTGCTGGGCTTGTTATTGCAAGCTGTTTCGGTTTTTTCTGGCTCGCTGCAAGCGCCATGGATTGCGGCAATGTGGTTGTTGTTGCTGGCACTGGTGAACGGTATGCGCATGCTATTGAAATCAACGGCCACCCCCGGGGCACATTTGTCGAATGAAGAAGAGGCTCTGCGGCTGTGGTTGTTCCCCAGCATGACGCCTACCGACTTCGTAAAACTCTTGCGCGCCGGCAAACGCAGTGACATCGGTTCGGGTACCTTTCTTGCCAATCAGGGTGACAAAATCGACCAGCTCCACTTCATTACCCAGGGTGCGGCGCACGTCATTGCCAATGGCATGGTGGTGGCGACCTTGCGCGAAGGCAGTCTGGTGGGCGAGGTCAGTTTCTTCAGAGATGATGTGGCTACTGCATCGGTGGTGGCGCAGGGCGATATCAAGGTGCTGTCCTTCGGGCGCGATCAGTTGCGCAAACTCATGCGTGAGCATGAAACGCTGCAGCGCGCCATGCACGAATCCATTGGCCGGGACTTGGGCTTCAAGCTGACCGCCTTCGACGAATCGCGCTTTTAGCGCCTGCGTGACTGCGCTGCGATTTTTGCGCGATATCCATTCAGACGATTAGCGGGTCTTCCTGCATCGCTTCGAGCTGTTCTTCCAGCATTTGCACCTGGCCCTGCCAATAATCGCTGCTGCCGAACCATGGAAAGTTGGCTGGAAAGGTCGGGTCAGTCCAGCGCCGGCCCAGCCACGCGCTGTAGTGAATCAGCCGCAGTGTGCGAAGCGGTTCAATCAAAGCGAGTTCGGCGCGGTCGAATTCGCGGAACTGTTCATAGCCGTCCACCAGTGCACCGAGTTGGCGGGTGCGTTGCTGGCGGTCGCCGCTGAGCAGCATCCAAAGGTCTTGCACTGCCGGGCCCGTGCGTGCATCGTCCAGATCCACAAAATGCGGGCCCGGTCCCAAGGACGGACTGGCATCCGCCGGGGTCCACAAAATATTACCAGGATGGCAGTCGCCGTGCAGGCGCAGCACACGGATGCCGCTGTCATCTTTGCCGCGCGAGGAGCCGGAAGGCCCGCAAAGCGTGGGTTGTTCGGCAATGGCTTTGATAGCTGCCTCCACCCCCCGCGTCCATGCCGACTGCACATCCAGTGGCACCATGTTGTGCGTCAGCAGCCAGTTCAATGGTTCTATGGCGAATGTATCCACGTTTAACGCAGGGCGGTGCACGAATGGCTTTTTACTCCCGACGGTGTGAATGCGTGCCAGAAAGCGCCCAATCCACTCCAGCACCTCGCCGTCATCGAGCTCCGGGGCGCGCCCGCCGCGTCGCGGGCTCACGCTGAAGTCAAAGTCACCCCAGTGGTGCAGCGTGCTGCCCATCAAATTGAGCGGACCGATGGCAGGCACCTCAAACGCCATCAGTTCGGCGGCAAAGCTGTGCTCTTCCAGAATTTGTTCGCGACTCCAACGCGCAGGCCGGTAAAACTTGGCCACCACCGCATTGCCGTCTTCGAGTTGTACCTGATACACCCGATTTTCGTAGGACGACAGGGCGGTCAGACGACCGTCGCCGCGCAGACCTACGCTCTCCAATGCGTCTAAAACAAGGTCCGGCGTGAGCGATTCAAAAGCATGGTGCATTCAGTCCTTCTTGCCGTTGGGAGTCAGGAACAACGATATGCCCACCGCAATCAATATCAACGGCCACCAGGTCTTGAATAGTTCGGCCAAGCTGACGTTGATTAGTCCCAGGTTGTTGAGCAGAAAAAACGAGCCGATGGCAACCAATACGAAAGCTGCAACATTACCCTTCATGGTGACCCCTCTTGTAAATCAGTGGATCCCATTGTCGCAATGTTTGCGCGTTGTTCGGCCTGATGTCACCCCAATGGTCCGAGGTCATCACCAAAGCTGGAAGGACCATCGGAATCGGAGTCCGAATAGCCGCTGCTGGTTTTGGATGGAGCAGTGGCCGAGGCCAGCTGCTCAAAAGGCAGGGCTTGCTTCACCAGAATCACCGTACAGGGCGCATCCATGGCTACTTTGATCGGCACCGTAGCCACAAAGCGTTGCGTCTTGAGGCCGTGCGTGGCAGCACCCATGACGATCACGCTCACGTTGTTGCCGCGCGCATAGTCGAGGAGGGCTTGCGCCGGGTCGCCGGATTCGAGAACGTGGCATGAAATCTGATTTTCAGGTTGCTCTAATGGCTGCGCCCACTGGTGCAGATTGGTCAGATAGCGGCGGTGCACATTGGTTTCGCTACGCTCCTCGTCCGATGCGCTGGTCAGACCGGACGATATAACCGTCACGCAAGCCAGTCGAGCGCCCGGTCGCGTGCCCAGTGAGCGGGCGGCAGCCTGGCGCAGTGAGTACAGGGTGGCATCGGTCACATCTTTGTGCGGCACTGCCACCATCACAATGGGTACTTCGGCAATTTGTTGCGAGGGCACAGGGCTGGGCTGGTAGTGCATGCCGGCAGCCTTGATCCAGCGCTTGAAGTGGGTTTTGAATTTGGTGCCGGTAACGTTGGTGCCGCGTTCCGTCACATGCACCTGCTCGGGGTGTGACAGGTCAAATGCCAGATGGGCGGCTGATGGATAGCGGTCGGCCGCCACCGGCTCCAGGCAACGCAATATAACTTCTTGCAGCCATGCGGGCACAGCAGGCCGCAGTTTGCGCGGTGGCACCGGGTCCATCCACAGGCGTTGGCGCAAGCCTGCGTCGGTTTGCGGTTCGCCAAATGGCAACTCACCGGTGCAAAGCTGATACAGCATGACGCCGATGGCAAAAATATCACTGCGCGGGTCACCGCGCACGCCCACAATCTGCTCCGGTGCAATCCATGCGGGCGATCCAACGGCTTTGCGCAGTTGTTCCGCCAGTAGATCGGGGTAGTGCGCATGGCATGACAGGCCGAAATCGAGCAGCACCACGTTGCCATCGTCCCGCATCAGTACATTGGCGGGTTTCAAATCCAGATGTACCGTGTTTTGCTGGTGCAGCGCGTGGGCCGCCTGCGCCATGGCGGCACCCAGGCGTGCCACCTCTTCAGTGTCGGGCTGCAGTTCCGAGTCCAGCCAGTGTTGCAGCGTGCGTCCATGCACGTACTCCATCACCAGGTAGGGCACGCGCTGCAAGTCTCCGGCCGCCACGAAGCGTGGCACGTGCGGACCGGTGAGCACTTGCATGATCTGACTCTCAATTTCGAAGCTCACAATGTTTTCTGCGCCGTCGCCGGCCGTCATGCGTGGCACTTTCATAGCCATGGGGAAGCCCATCAGGTGGCGCGAGTCGGTATAGCGCACCTGATAAATGTGCGCCATGCCACCGGAGTGGATGCACTCTTCAATGGTGAAACCATCGATCAGCGTGTCGGGTTCCAGTAGTTTCATCTTCCCTTCTCCAGTCGGTCGGCCAGGTAGGCGGGCAGTCCGGCCATCAATATGGCTTCGGCAGCGGCATAGTGATCGTAAGGTACGCGATGGAAGGTCAGTTGCCAGGCATCGGTATCCAGAATGGCGTACATGGACTGCGGTTTTCCATCGCGTGGCTGCCCGACGGAGCCGATCGTGCCCAGCCACTGGCGATGCGGTGGTACCGGCACCGCCACACCACTTTGGGGCGCAAACTTCATCAGCTTGGCGCCCGAACCGCGAAAATAAAGCGACTGCTCATGCACATGGCCCCCGAACACATAGCGCACATCGGGCCATTGCGCAACAGCATCCAGGCTTGCCGTAGCAGCGCGTTCGTCGTACACGTAGCGCCACAAATGCGGCTCATCGGCGCTGGCATGCACCAGTAGCACCTTGCCCCGCTGTTCGGTCAGCGGCAGTGCGTCCAGCCAGGCGCGCTGTTCATCGCTGAGTTGCTTATGCGTCCACAATGCGGTGCTCTCGCCCACGGTTTTGATCTCGGCCGGCGGGTTAACTGCCATGGCGTCGTGGTTGCCTTTGAGCACGGTTGCACCCTCTTCGGTGATCAGGCGGATGCGCTCGACCACTTCGGCGGGATTGGCGCCATAGCCCACCAGATCGCCTAAAAATGCAAACCGCTGCGCTTTGTGCGCACGGGCATGCTGCAGGCACGCGTCCAATGCCTGTATGTTGCCGTGGATATCCGACAGCAGCGCCAGTCTCATGAAGTCTCCAGATTTTGTTTGAAATTATGAAGCCCATCATGCAGCAACTGTCTGACATCGGCATTGCAGCGCATGATGTTGTAGCGCTTCGTCAAAAGCGCGAGGCGGCAAAGGCTTTATGGTCCAGCGCCGGCGTGCGGCCCGCTACCAGATCAGCCACCAGTGCGCCACTCAGGCCACCCAAGGTGAGTCCGATATGCTGGTGACCGAAGGCATACACCACGCGTTTGGACGCGCTGGCATAGCCCATCACCGGCAAACCATCGGGCAGCGTGGGTCGAAAACCCAACCAGGGTTCTGTCGGCACCGTCAAAGCAGGCAGCGCGCGCCTGGCTGAAAAACTCAACAACTCCAGCAGTCCCTGGTGTTGGTTTCGCTGGAGTCCCGCCAGCTCCACGGTACCCGCCACGCGAATTCCACGCGCCATCGGCGTCATATAAAAGCCCCGTTCCGCCCAGCCTACCGGACGTGAAATTAGTGCATGGGTGTCTGGAAACATCAGGTGGTATCCACGCTCGGCATCGAGCGGCACACGGTCGCCACACTGCGCGGCTAGGTCGCGCGAAAAGGCACCGGCACACAGCGCCACCTTGTCAAACGATGCCTCACCCGCAGCGGTGTGCAAGGTCACGCCGTCTGCTCGCGGGAATATCTTCGTGACTTTAGTGTTTTGCAGCTGAACGCCGTGTGTCATTGACCAGTCTTTGAGCGTGTTCAGAAACGCAGCGGGGTCTGACAAAAACCAGGAACCCGGAAACAACACGCCGCGTTCAAAAATCGGGCTTAACGATGGTTCCAGAGCCTGCACTTGTGCGCCGTCCAATACGCTGACTTGTACCCCCAGCCTGCGGCGCAAATCCAGCGTGGCTTGCGAGCCCGCGAAGGCATTTTTCGTGGAGTACAGGTACAGACATTCTCGTCGTTGGATAAATTGCTCCAAACCCACTTGCACCACCATGTCGGCATAACCGGTGTGGGCCCGTGCCAGCAAGTGAGAGAGTTCCGTGGCAGACGCGGTGTAACGCGCGGTGGTGGAGCTCCACAAAAAGCGCGCTAACCAGGGCGCAAGTTGCGGCAGGTAACTCCAGCGCAGCCTTAGCGGGCTTTCACTGGAGAGAAGGTAGCGCGGCAGGTCGCGAAACACCGACGGGTTGTTCACCGGAATGCACGCGTAGTTGGCAAAAGTGCCTGCATTACCAAACGATGCACCACCCTGTGGGTGCCCGACACCGGTGGATTCAAAAACGGTGACCTGGTGGCCGTCACGCAACAGCCAATATGCGCTGGAGAGGCCGACAAAGCCACCGCCGATGACCGCAATTCTTGCCATGGTTATTAGGTGCCTTGCAGTGGTTTGCTGAAGCCGCGCAGCATTTCGCTGCGGGTAAATGGCGTCGGGTGGCCCGACAGTTGCAAGGCCAGACGGGTGACTGCGGAATGGGTTTGAAGTTGCGGCGTTTGCAGCGGACTCCAAGCCAGCCAAAAGGCCACCAAAATTGGAATCACCGGGCTCACCCGCACCAGCGTGTGCACATTGCGCGTGGCGCAATACAGGCTGACCGAGGCGCCCAATGTCAGTCCGGCAATCACTTCGGAGGGTGAATGTGCCCCCACCGCCATGCGGGAAATGCCCACGACGACGGCCAACACACATCCTGCCGCAATGGCCGCCTGCCGTGCGCGTAAATTCGATCCAGGAGCCAGGGCTCCCAACAGCATCGGGAATACCGCCGCTGCGAACATCGAGTGGCCCGATATGCCGGTGAAGTTCCACGGCCCGTAGCCTAGTCCCCAACCAATAAAGGCGACCTTACTCAGGGTGGTGATGAGCGCTGCCGCACACAGGCCGCCTAACCAAGCCACACCCGCGACACGGGCATCACGCTGGCGTAACATGTGAAACGCCACCAGCAGTGCTGCGGGAATCAGGATCTGAATTTCTCCAAGCCGCGTCAAAACGTGCCAGGCGCTGTGGGGTGCAATCATGTCAAAGTTCATTGAGAGCCTGATCATATCGGCGGGCTTGGCAATAATTTTTCGCTTAACCGGGAAACCCTGTGAAAACACTCCGCGATACACCTCTGTCCATGCTTGATCTGGTCGCTGTGCGCGAGGGCGGCACGGTGGCACAAGGCATTGCCAACGCCGTGGCGACTGCCCAACATGCCGAGCGCTTGGGCTTTACCCGTTATTGGCTCGCTGAGCATCACAACATGCCCGGGCTGGCGTGTTCCTCAACCGCCGTGCTGGTCGGTCATGTGGCGGGCGGCACACGCAGCATTCGTGTTGGCTCGGGTGGCGTCATGCTGCCCAACCACGCACCGCTGGTGGTGGCGGAAGCCTTCGGCACGCTGGCAGAAATTTATCCGGGCCGCATTGACCTGGGGCTGGGCCGCGCCCCCGGTACCGATCCGCTGACCATGCGCGCCTTGCGGCGCAGCCGCGTGGAGAGCGAAGAAGACTTCCCGCGCGATGTGGCGGAGTTGCAGCAGTTGCTGGAACCGGCGGTGCCCGGTCAGCGGTTGATTGCGATGCCCGGTGCGGGCACACGCGTGCCCATCTGGTTGTTGGGGTCCAGCCTGTACTCGGCGCAACTGGCCGCCGCGCGTGGTTTACCGTATGCGTTTGCGTCCCACTTTGCGCCGCGCATGCTGATGCAGGCCATTGAGATTTATCGCAGTACCTTCAAGCCTTCTGCCGCGCTGGCCAAACCGCACGTCATGGCCTGTATTCCTCTGGTGGCTGCGCCCACCGATGAAGAGGCGCATTTTCTTGCCAGTAGCATTTACCAGCGCGTTCTGGGCATTGTGACTGGCATGCGTCGTGCATTGCAACCACCGGTGGCTAATTTTCTGGCGCAGTGCCAGCCGCAAGAGGTGGCAGCCATTCGCGACTTTTTGGCGATGGCAGTGATTGGCAGCCCGCAAACCGTGCAGCGCCAGCTGGAGTCGGTGGTCGAACAAACCCAGGTTGATGAGCTGATGCTGGTTTGCGATATTTTTGACCCTGCTTTGCGGTTGCGCTCGCTGGACATTGCCGTGGCCGCAAAGAATGATGTTTTGGAGACTGCATGATGGCCTTGCCGATTGAACCCGACACCATTTCCCATGGCATTCAACTGGCCGTGGCACCGGTATTTTTGCTGACTGCGGTGGCCGGCATGATAGGCGTGGTGGCCAACCGGTTGGCGCGCATCATCGACCGGGCAAGACTGGTGGAGCAGCGCCTGATAGCGCATGTGCCCGAGCCTGAGCAGTCGCAGGCCTGGCGCGAGCTGGGTGAGTTGCGCACACGCGGCCTGCTGGCCAACGGCAGCATCGGCCTGCTCACGCTGTGCGGTTTTTCGATCGGCGGCACCATCGTCGTGCTGTTTCTGGGCGAGACGATAGATCTGCAGGTGCAGCGCGTGTCGATCTTCACCTTTCTGACGGCGCTGGTGTGCTTCATGCTGGCACTGGCCTGTTTCTTTACGGAGACTTTGATTGCCACCCGCTTGCTCAATTTCGGCAAAGCCGAGCGCAGGCGGGTCAAGCTGGCGGCGCAGGCGGCTTTACAAAAGCACACGGAGCCATAGGCGTTATCCGCCATGCAATTTAAGGGCTGTCGCGCTCTACCTCCACCGCGCAGTCATAAAACGTGGGCGCGCGGCCCATGTCGGTCAGGTTCTGGCTGGTGAGCTCATTCACATTGCTGCCGTCCAGCCCCAGCTTGCGCCACCACACACCCAGGCCATGGACCACGCCGGGCCGGGCACGCGGACTCACCTCGGCGGCGCAACGGTAACTGCCGCGCTGGTTGAACACGCGCACGATATCGCCGCTGGCAATGCTGCGTACTGCGGCGTCGGCCGCGTGGATTTCCAACAGCGGCTGGCCTTCGATGTCGCGCAGGCTTTTCACGTTCACAAACGTACTGTTCAAAAAGTTGCGGGCCGGTGGTGAAATCATGGCCAGCGGGAATCTGTCGCCACTGGCTGCTACCTCAAAGTTAGGCACATGGTCGGGCAATCCGTCCTGCCCCGTATCCTGCAGGCGCTGGCTGAAAAATTCGCATTTGCCTGATGGCGTGGGGAATGCGCCTTCGGCAAACGGAGCGTCCGCCATTGGCAGGGTGAAATAGCCTTGCTTGAGCAGCACGTCAAAGTCGACTGACTTGCCGAATGCGGCGCGCGCCAGTGTGAGGTCATCCTCCGCAAAGCAGGCGTCGGTAAATCCCATGTGCCGCGCCAGATCGCGAAAGATTTGCGTGTTGGTGCGCGCCTGGCCCTGCGGCGCAATGGCGGGCCGGTTGAGCAGCACATCGGTGTGGCCGTAGCTGCCGTGAATGTCCCAATGTTCCAGTTGCGTAGTGGCGGGCAGGATGTAGTCGGCGTAGTCGGCGGTGTCCGTTTGAAAGTGCTCCAGTACCACCGTGAACAAGTCTTCGCGCGCAAAGCCCTTCACTACTTTGCCGGAGTCCGGTGCCACCGCCACTGGGTTACTGTTGTAAACAATCGTGGCCTGCACCAGTGGTGCGCCAGCGTTGTCGGTCTTGAGCAGGTCGTCCCCAATCGTGCTCATATTGATCTTGCGGGGCGCTCCACCGGTGCGCAATTCCGGCAGCGCCAGTGCATCGTCGTCATAGGGAAATGCGCCGGATGCCGACAAGAGTGCGCCGCCCGCGCGGTGCTTCCAAGCGCCGGTGAGCGCAGGCAGGCAGGTGATGGCGCGCACTGCATTGCCACCGCCCCGCACGCGTTGCAGTCCGTAGTTCAAACGGATTGCGGCGGGCTTGCCTGCCTTGCATGTTTCGCCGTAGTCGCGCGCCAATGCACGTATTTCCTCAGCCGTGATGCCGCACACTTCGGCAGTACGTTCGGGCGTCCATTCCAATGCACGGGCCTTCAATCCGGCAGAAGGTCCCACAGGCTCCCAACCGACGGTGTGCTGTGCAATGTAGTCGTGGTCCAACCAGTCGTTGTGGATCAGCTCATGCATCACGGCCAGCGCGAGCGCAGCATCGGTGCCGGGGCGCAGCGCGATGTGCACATGGCATTTGTCGGCGGTTTCGGTTTTGCGCGGGTCGATGCAAATGATTTTTGCGCCATTGCGCTTGGCCGCTTGCACATGGCGCCAGAAATGCAGGTTGCTGGCAATCGAGTTGCTGCCCCAGATGATGATGAGTGCGGACTCTGCGAAAAATTCGATCTTCGTGCCCACCTTGCAGCCCAGGGTCTGGGTCAGCGCTTCACCGCCGGCAGACGCGCAAATGGTGCGGTCCAGTTCGGCGGCACCCAGTTTGTTGAAAAAGCGCCCCGCCATGCCTTCGCCCTGTACTTGCCCCATGGTGCCCGCATAGCTGTAGGGCAGGATGGCTTGCGGGTTGACAGCAGCCACCGCTTTGAGGCGCGCGGCGATGTCAGTCAACGCTTCTTCCCATGGCACCGGCTCAAACCGGCCGCTGCCTTTGGGGCCGCTGCGCTTGAGCGGCTGCAGCAGGCGCTCGGGGTGGTAGGTGCGTTCGGTGTAGCGCGAGACCTTGGTACACAGCGCGCCTCCGGTGTGCGCGTGGCTGGCATTGCCATGCACCTTGATGGCCACACCGTCCTGCACGGTGGTGACCATGGAGCAGGTGTCAGGGCAGTCGTGCGGGCAGGCGCCCAGCACCTCAAAAGTGCCGCGCGCTGGGGGTGGTGCGGATGATGAATTGGTCATAGTCGTCATGCCAGTAATGGTAAGCCTTGCAGCGCCATAATGCGCCGATGAACCTCATTGACCCCATCGTATCCGCTGCGGCCGAGATTGCCGCAATCCGCCGCGATTTACATGCCCACCCGGAGCTTTGCTTTAAGGAAGTGCGCACCGCCGACGTGGTGGCCGCCAAGCTGACGGAGTGGGGTATTCCGATGCACCGGGGGCTGGGCACCACCGGGGTGGTGGGTATCCTCAAGGCGGGAAGCAGCCAGCGCGCAGTCGGATTACGCGCCGATATGGATGCACTGCCGATGCAGGAGTTCAACACGTTTGCCCACGCCAGCAAACACGCCGGCAAGATGCACGCCTGTGGCCACGATGGCCACACGGCCATGCTGTTGGCAGCTGCCAAACACCTGGCACAGCAACGTAACTTTGACGGCACGGTGTACCTGATATTTCAGCCTGCCGAAGAAGGCGGCGGCGGCGCACGCGAGATGATCAAAGAGGGCTTGTTCGAGCAGTTCCCGATGGACGCAGTGTTCGGTCTGCACAACTGGCCGGGCATGCGTCAGGGGCAATTTGCGGTCAGTGCCGGGCCGGTGATGGCGTCCAGCAACGAATTCAAAATCGTGCTCCACGGCAAGGGCGGCCATGCGGCCATGCCCCACATGGGCGTGGACCCGGTGCCGGTCGCATGCCAACTGGTGCAGGCTTTGCAGACCATCATCAGCCGCAGCAAAAAACCGATTGAAGCGGGTGTGATATCGGTCACCATGATTCACGCGGGCGAGGCTACCAACGTCATCCCCGACAGTGTGGAAATGCAGGGCACGGTGCGCACCTTTACCTTTGAGTTGCTCGACATGATCGAGCAGCGCATGCAGGAAGTCTCACAAAGCCTGGCGACTGCATTCGGTGTGCGCTGTGAGTTCGAGTTCCGGCGCAACTACCCACCCACCATCAACTCCGCGCCCGAGGCTGACTTTGCGCGCGGGGTTATGGCAGAAATTGTGGGCGCTGAGAACATCAGCGCGCAGGAGCCGACTATGGGCGCGGAAGACTTTGCCTACATGCTAATGGCAAAACCCGGCTGCTATGTGTTTCTGGGCAACGGGGACGGCGACCACCGTGCCCTAGGACACGGCGGCGGGCCTTGCATGTTGCACAACCCGAGCTACGACTTCAATGACGACCTGATTCCGCTGGGTGCCACTTATTGGGTGCGGCTGGCAGAAAAGTTCCTGTCGGTTTAGCACTGCAGTGAGCCTCGCCTGGCGAGCGGCAATCCATGCTGGATGTGTCGGAAAACTTGAAATTGTTGGTGCCGGCCCTTAAATGCGTTGGGTTAATTCTTAACCCGCAAAATTTTATGATTGAAAGGGGGCTGAAGTGAAAGTCAACCGTTGGCGCGCGGCAGCAATACATATGGGTATCAGTGCAGTCATTGCCCTAGCCGTTGCTTTATTAATCGCTTTCGTCTGGTACCCGGGTCCTTTGTTGGATGCCTTCGGTGGCAAGCTTTTGATGGCCTTGGTCATTGGTGTTGACATGTGTTTGGGGCCGCTCATTACCTGCGTGATCTTCAACCCTGAAAAGCGCCGAGCTTTGCTTTTGTTGGATTTTTCAATCATTGCCATTTTACAGGCGGCGGCGTTGGTTTATGGCCTCTATGCAACATTTGAAGGCCGGCCCGTCTATTTGGCCTACGGGCAAGGTTATTTTGCGGCAGTTTCGGCAAATCAGGTTGACGATGGGATGTTAAAAGCGGGCTCCAATCCCGAGTTTCAATCACTGCCTCTGTACGGGCCGCGTTGGGTTGGCACCCGCGAGCCTGTGGACCCGCGTGAGATCAGCGACCTCAACTTCGCCCAGGGCATGACCGGTTTGGGAATTCAATATCAGCCCAAGTACTACGTCTCGCTGAATGCGGTGGAGGCGGAGTTGGCGCGGGTTGCAAAGCCGGTTGCAAAGCTGCGCGAGCGCAATCCCGACATGGCGTCCACATTAGATAAGGTCTTGAAAAAAATTGGAAAAACGGAAGCTGAAGTGGGTTTCCTGCCGCTAAAAACTAAGCAAAAAATGCTCAGTGTTTTAGTGGATATGCGCTCGGGCAAGGTGCTGGATGCTGTTGCGATTCCGTCCGTTTGACCTTCATTGATCAAGCACGTCGTCAAAACGGGTTAACGCATCCGCTGCGACCTTGACATAGCCGGCGTTCAATGACTCGGGTGAGGTTACCCCCATCATTCCCAGCGCATCGAAAATCTCTTTCTTCAGAATCGTCGATGCCTTAACGACACCCGCATGCCCGCCCACGGTAGCGGCGTAGTTGAACGGGCGTCCTACAAACACAAAGTCCGCACCCAGTGCCAAGGCTTTGATGACATCGGTGCCGCGGCGAAAACCGCTGTCAATCATGAGCGGCATGTCGCCAACCGCGGCGCGAACGGCTGGTAATACTCGCATGGGGGAAACGGCACCATCGAGTTGGCGTCCACCATGGTTGGACAAAACAATGCCGTCCACGCCCAGCACCTTGGCTTTTTGCGCGTCATGCGGATGCAAGATGCCTTTGAGGATCAGCTTGCCCTTCCATTGAGCGCGGATTCTCTCCATGGCGTCCCAAGCCAGATGGGCACGGCCACTGAATTCACGCACCATGTTACGTGCCATCACGGGGATGCGCTTTTCGCTATCGCTGTTTTCAAAGTGCGGTAGGCCGGTGGTTGCAATCGTCCGGCCGAAAGTGCCGATGGCCCACGCCGGATGAGACAGACCTTCCCACAGCAAACGCAGCCCCGGTTGCAGGGGGCTGTGAAAGTGGGCCCGTTCGTAGTGCTCGGTGCTGCCGCGTACGGCCACGTCGACGGTGACCACCAGTGTTTCAAAACCTGCATTGGCTACCCTTTGCACCAGCGCGGCAATGCGCTCGGTGGTCGGCGGCAGGTAGGCCTGAAACCAGCTTTTGGGAGCAGCTTTTATTACATCTTCAATGCGCATCAAGGATGAGCCGCTCATCACCATGGGAATATTTTCCGCCGCCGCGGCTTGCGCCAGAACCAGATCACCGCGATACGCAGTCAGGGCACTCACTGCCATAGGGCTGATTCCGAATGGTGCGGCCCATTCGTGACCCCAAAGTGGCCTGGCCGTCGTGCGTTTGGATACGTCGCGCAATATGCGCGGGACAAAGCGGATGTCCTGAAAAACGGCTCGGTTGTCGTCCATGGACTGCCCGGTTTCCGCCGGACTGCAGACGTAAGCAAATATCGAAGCGGGCAGATGCCGCCTCGCCGCCGGCTCAAAGTCATCTAGACAAAATACTTTGCGCATCCGGCGTTTTGCTAAGTACGAAGATGTCATGGTGGAGGTACTTAGCTTGGGTAGTTGCGGACTCAGGCAGCAAACCTGCGCTGCGCCATGTTCAAAAGGCCGTCAAAAATCAGGTTGTCCACCAGCTCAAACGGGCGTGTCATGCTGGGTACCATTTTCCAGCCGGCACCACCGGTCATGATGCATTTGGGTTCCACGCCGCAGTGGGCGCGCAGGTGTTGCACCATACATTCCACCGCACCGGAAATGGCGTAGGTGCCCCCGCTGGTCAGCGCGTCGCTGGTGTTGGTGGGAAAGTGTTTTACAGTGCCGGTGGGTACGTGCAAACCCGCAGTGCCCGACTCCAGCGCGCGAAGCATGATGCCGTGCCCGGGCAGGATGAGGCCGCCTATAAATTTGCCGCTAATGTCGACCGCCTCGACCGTCACCGCCGTGCCCACCATGACCACAACCATCGGTTGAGGGTCCCCTTGCGAAAGCATGCGGTGGTAAGCGCCGATCATGGCAACCCAGCGGTCTGCGCCCAGGCGCGCCGGGTGGTCATAGCCATTGCGCAGGCCTGCCTCGGACTCACCGGGCACCACCCACTGCGGCACCACGTCCCAGCGGTCCATTTGCTCCAGCACGCGGCGCCGAACCGCGTCGCCCGCTACAACGCAGCCCAATACAAACGCCGGTTGCGGCAGTGACTTCCAGGCACCATCAGCCAGCTTGTCAATGTTTTCCAGAAACTCCGCGCCGTGATGCAGCAGCTTGGCGTCCGGCCTGGGTGCGTCATAGAGCGCCCACTTGAGGCGGGTATTGCCGATGTCGAGTGCTAAAAAGCCCATGGGTGTTTCGCCTGTTCAGTTTTGACGCCAGGGCAGTCCGGCCATTCGCCAGCCACCCTTGTTGCCCCGGTGGGCGCGGGTATCGGGGTCGCCTTCAAAGCCTTCGAGAATGTTGTAGGCCTCCAGACCCAACTCGGTGGCCCGCTTGGCGGCGGCAATCGAACGCACGCCGCTGCGGCATAAAAATAGTGCCTTTTTTCCATGGGGTACGGTGCTTTGAATGGCTGTATCAAAGTCTGCATTCATCGCCATGCCCGGCCATTGCTTCCAGGCCACGGCGACCGAACCCGGCACGAAGCCGACCCACTCGCGCTCGGCATCGGTGCGCACATCCACCAGCACCGCTTCCCCGGCCTGCCACCAGCGGTAAGCCAGTGTGGCGCTAACGTCACCCGCATAGCCGCTCGCCTCACGGAAGGCCTTTTCGCCCACGCCATCGGCATCGTGGCGCACACCCGAACTCAGGTTGGCTGGCACGGCTTCGTCAATGCGTTTGGGCGGAGGAAGGTGCAGCGCATGCATGATGGTCACAAACTCCTCCAGGGATTTGCCCGCCACACGCGCGTTATTCGATTTCTCAAAACCGATGGTGGAATGGGTGCGGCCTTGGTAATCGTGACCCGGCCAAACGGTGGTCGCATCCGGCAGGGTGAAAAGTATCCGGGTCAGGCTGTCGTACATCGCCTCTGCACTGCCGCTTTGAAAATCAGTGCGCCCGCAGCCATTAATCAGTAACGTGTCGCCGGTAAATACATGGTCGCGCCAAACAAAGCTCATGCTGCCGCTGGTGTGGCCGGGCGTTGCCAACGCACGAAGGTGTTCACCTCCAAAGGAAAGCGCATTGCCGTCTTCCAGTTGGACCGCAGCGGTGGTGATGCCACAGCCGGCAGGCGCTGCGGTTTTGGCGCCGGCGTGTTCAGCCAGTTGCGACGCACTGGTTATGTGGTCGGCGTGGGCGTGGGTTTCCACCGTCCATTGCAACTTGAGTCCGTATTGGCGTAACACCGACAGATCGCGTTCGATCTGTTCATCCACCGGGTCGATGATCAAGGCCTCGCGCGTGGCCTCATCAAACAGGATGTAGGTGTAGGTACTTGAAGCGGCGTCAAAAAGCTGAATGGGTTGCATGCTTTGTCTTTATTGCGGGTAACCAGTATGCGTTGTTGCAGGGCCGAACTCTATAGCTTTTTCCCTAGCGCTGGAATTTTTGCTTTGCCGTGGGCTTTACAAGCGATGCCGGACTTAAAAACTGCCGCGCTTGCGTAAGCCATTGTTGGCCGAAATGGTTTAAAGTCGATACTTACATTGACGTTTACGTAAACGTCAACACAACGAAGAGACATCCACCATGACCGATTTGTCCGCTGAGTTCAAGGCGCTGGCCAACTACCGCCCTACCCACAAGGTTCGTTTTGTCACAGCAGCCTCGCTGTTTGACGGGCACGATGCCGCGATCAATATCATGCGCCGCATCCTGCAGGGCATGGGTGCCGAGGTGATTCATCTGGGCCACAACCGCAGCGTGGAGGAGGTGGTAACCGCCGCTTTGCAGGAAGACGTGCAGGGTATTGCTATCAGCTCCTATCAGGGCGGCCATGTGGAGTACTTCAAGTACATGGTGGACCTGCTCAAGAGCCGGGGTGGTGCGCACATTCAGGTGTTCGGCGGCGGCGGCGGGGTCATCGTGCCGCCCGAAATCCGCGAGCTGCATGCCTACGGCGTGAGCCGCATCTACAGCCCGGAAGACGGCCAGAAGATGGGGCTGGCAGGCATGATCGGCGAAATGGTCATGCGCTGCGACAAGGACATTACCGCGTTGGCACCGAAGGACCTGTCGGCTATTGCGGGTCACACGGAAGAATCCTGGCGCGCACTAGCTCAGTTGCTGACCGCCATTGAAGCTACCAAAGCAGACGCCGTGCTGGTCTCCGCATTGAAAGAACAGGCCGCCACCAAAAAGATTCCCGTCGTTGGCATTACCGGCACCGGCGGTGCAGGCAAGTCGTCGCTAACCGACGAGCTGATCCGCCGACTGCGTCTGGATCAGGACGACAGCCTACGTGTGGCCGTCATTTCCATTGACCCGTCGCGCCGCAAAAGTGGTGGCGCATTGCTGGGCGACCGTATTCGCATGAACGCGATTTCGCCTTGGCAAAAAGGTCCGCGCGTGTTCATGCGCTCTTTGGCCACACGCGATTTCGGCTCAGAAATCAGCGCGGCCTTGCCGGAAGTAATTGCTGCTTGCAAGGTAGCCGGGTTCGATTTGATTGTGGTCGAAACCTCTGGCATTGGCCAGGGCGACGCGGCCATCGTGCCGCATGTGGATGTGCCGATGTATGTTATGACGCCCGAATTCGGCGCGGCCAGCCAGCTGGAAAAAATCGACATGTTGGACTTCGCTGAGTTTGTGGCTATCAACAAGTTCGACCGCAAGGGCGCCAGCGACGCGTTGCGCGATGTAGCTAAACAAGTGCAGCGCAACAAGGAAGCCTGGACGGTTCCTACCGAGCAGATGCCGGTGTTCGGCACCATGGCTGCACGGTTTAACGATGATGGCGTTACCGCGTTGTACCAAGCCCTGCTCACGCGTCTGCAAGCGTTGGGTTTGCAGGCCAAAGAGGGGCTGTTGCCGCATGTCGATGTGCGCCACAGTTCCAACCAGACACCGGTAGTGCCTGCAGCGCGCACCCGCTATCTGGCTGAAATCAGCGACACAGTGCGCGGCTACAAAGCGCGCGCGCGGGCGCAGGCCACACTGGCCCGCGAGATTCAACAACTGCGCGCAGCAGCCCGCATGCTCGAAGTCGGCAAGCCCGGCAAGGCCCGCGCAGCGGAGGCTGCGATTGATCTGGCCGAACAACGCGAATCGGTGCAGGACGGCGCCGCTCGCAAGCTCTTGGCCCAGTGGCCGGAAATGCAAAAGGCCTACGCCGGTGACGAGTACGTGGTCAAAATCCGCGACAAAGAAATCCGCACCGTGCTCACCACCAAGTCGCTCTCCGGTACCACTATTCGCAAGGTGGCACTGCCGCAGTACGAAGACCACGGCGAATTGCTGAAGTGGCTGATGCTGGACAACGTGCCTGGCAGCTACCCATACACAGCCGGCACCTTTGCGTTTAAGCGCGAGGGCGAAGACCCCACCCGCATGTTCGCCGGCGAAGGCGATGCCTTTCGCACCAACAAACGCTTTAAGTTGCTCTCCAGCGGCATGCCGGCCAAGCGCCTATCGACCGCGTTCGACTCGGTCACGCTTTATGGACACGACCCGGACCGCCGCCCCGACATCTATGGCAAGGTGGGCAACTCCGGCGTGTCCATTGCCACGCTGGACGACATGAAGGTGCTGTACGGCGGCTTTGATTTGTGCAACCCTGCCACTAGCGTGAGCATGACCATCAACGGTCCTGCGCCCAGCATTCTGGCCATGTTCATGAATACGGCCATAGACCAGAACATCGAGAAGTTCAAAACCGACAACGGGCGCGAACCCACCGAGACCGAGACTGCTAAGATTAAAGAGTGGGTGCTGGCCAATGTGCGCGGCACTGTGCAGGCCGACATACTCAAAGAAGACCAGGGCCAGAACACCTGCATCTTCTCTACGGAATTCAGCCTCAAGGTGATGGGCGACATCGCGCAATATTTTGTGCACCATGACGTGCGCAACTTTTACAGCGTGTCCATCAGCGGTTATCACATCGCCGAAGCAGGTGCCAACCCGATTTCGCAGCTCGCGTTTACGCTGTCCAACGGCTTCACGTTTGTGGAAGCGTATCTGGCGCGTGGTATGCACGTTGACGACTTTGCACCTAACTTAAGCTTCTTCTTCAGTAACGGAATGGACCCCGAGTACACGGTCATGGGCCGCGTGGCACGCCGCATTTGGGCAGTGGCGATGAAAGAGAAATATGGTGCGAATGAGCGCTCGCAAAAGCTGAAGTACCACATCCAAACCAGTGGTCGAAGTCTGCACGCGCAGGAGATTCAGTTCAACGACATCCGCACCACGCTGCAGGCGCTGATTGCGATTTACGACAACTGCAACAGCCTGCACACCAACGCGTTTGACGAAGCCATCACTACGCCCACCGAAGACTCGGTGCGCCGCGCCATGGCGATTCAGCTCATCATCAACCGTGAGTGGGGCCTGGCCAAAAACGAGAACCCCGGTCAGGGAGCCTTCATCATCGAAGAGCTCACTGAGCTGGTGGAAGAAGCCGTGTTGGCCGAGTTCGAAAAAATCGCCGAACGTGGCGGCGTGCTCGGTGCGATGGAAACCGGCTACCAGCGCGGCAAGATTCAAGACGAATCCATGCACTACGAGATGCTCAAGCACACCGGCGAATTGCCCATCATCGGCGTGAACACCTTCCGCAATCCGCATGGCGATCAGGTCATGGACAAGCTCGAACTCGCCCGTAGCACCGACGACGAAAAGCAAAACCAACTCAAGCGTCTGGAAGGCTTCCACACCCGCAACGCGTCAAAGTCACCTGCCATGCTCAAAGCGTTGCAGCAATCAGTGATTGAAGACAAGAACGTGTTTGAGGTGCTGATGGACGCAGTGCGCGTCTGCTCACTCGGTCAGATTACCAACGCCTTGTTTGAGGTGGGCGGGCAGTACCGCCGGAACATGTAGCACCAAGCCGCGGAACGGTGGCGGGTTACTTGAACCCGGCTTTCCACTTCAAAATCCACGCGGGAAAATCCTGTGCGGGCATGGGCTTGGCAATGCCATAGCCCTGCCCGTAAAGGCATCCCATTTTCAGCAACTGCACACCATGCGCCATGGTTTCCACGCCTTCGGCAATCGCCATGCGGTGAAACGACGCTGCCAACCCGATCACGTTTTGCACAATGGCCATGTCTTCCCGGTCAGTCAGCATGTCGCGCACAAAGCTCTGGTCGATCTTGAGTGTCTCAGCCGGTAGCCGTTTGAGGTAGGTGAGAGACGAATAGCCGGTGCCAAAGTCGTCAATCGCAAAGCGCACGCCAAGGCGGTGGCAGTCGCGCATCACGGCGGATACGGCGCCAATGTCTTCCAGTGCGTTGGTTTCTAGAATCTCGAGTTCCAGATCGCTGGGGTCAATGTGCGGGAATCGTGCAAGTGCAGCTGCCAACTCTCTGGCAAACCCAGGGTGCTGTATTTGCCGGGCGGCCACATTGATACTCACACTCTGGCGCAGCCCCTGCTTCAGCCAATCCGACATTTGCTGCAAAGCGGCGTTTAATACCCAGGAGCCGATTTGCTCACTCAGTACGTGCCGCTCTGATAGCGGCAGAAATGCGGCTGGCATCAGTAATCCGCGCTGTGGATGCGGCCAACGAATCAGCGCTTCTGCGCCAATGACTGCGCCCGTTTCCAAGTGCACTTTGGGCTGGTAATGGAGAATAAATTCATTTCGGTCGACGGCGCCCTGCAAGTGCGCCAATTGCTCACTTTGATTGCGCATCTCGGTGTCGTGGGCTGAGTCGAATACAAAGTAACGGTTTTTGCCGGACTGCTTGGCTTCGTACATGGCACGATCGGCATGGCGCAGCAACTGGTCGGCGCCGGAGTTGTCTTGCGGGTACAGGGTGAGCCCGATGCTTGCCGACACCTGCATCACCCGGTTGTCCAGGACCACGGGCTCTGAGCAGGCTTTCAAAATACGATCTACCAACACCTCGCATTCGCCCAGTCCCTGTACGTTGACCAGTACCGCGACAAATTCGTCACCCCCGAACCGCGCCAAGGTATCCACTTCACGCAAGACCGATTTCATACGTGTGGATACTGCAATCAGCAGTTCGTCTCCTACTGAGTGTCCGAACGTGTCATTGATATGCTTAAAGCCGTCCAGATCCAGGTACAGCACCGCCAGCGCTTGTTGTTGTCGCAGTGCGTAGGCCATTGCCTGGTGCAAGCGGTCCGACAACAGCAGGCGGTTGGGTAAGTCGGTCAGGGAGTCAAAGTAGGCAACGTGTTCGAGTTGCTCTTGCTGAATGCGCACCGGCGTAATGTCGCGGGCAATTTTGGAAGCGCCGACGATGTTGCCGAGCCGGTCAAAGATGGGCGAGATGGTGACCGACACATCAATCGGACGGCCGTCCTTGCGCAGGCGTATGGTCTCAAAATGGTCGACTTTTTCACCTTCCTGAATGCGCTCCAGAATCAGATCTTCCTCTGTCACTCGGTCCGACGGAAAAAGTCGCAGCAAAGGTTGTCCGATCATCTCCTGGCTGGTATAGCCAAAAATATTGGATGCGCCACGATTCCAACTTGTCACAATACCGTCGAGCGTTTTACTGATGATGGCGTCGTCAGAGGCCTCAACAATCGCACGAAAGTGGGAGGACTCGGCATCCGAGTCGATTGCCTGTATCGAACTATTGCTATCTTCCTGAAATCCGCGAGCGATGGCAACGACTGACATTACCGCTCCGTCCGCATCCAATTCGGGCTTGAGTCGCGTGCTGAATCGAATGGTGCCGCGTGGACCGGTAAATTCAAATTGCATATCGGCAATGCGGCCGGTCTCGAATACCGTGCGAATTGCGGCGTCCCAACGGTGCGCCAGCTCGGGTGGGATGCCTAATTCAATATTCGTTTTACCAATGAAAGTTTGTGTGCGCAGTCCGGTTGACTGGTGCACCCGATGGTTGGCGTACGTGTGCCGTAAGTCCTTGTCAAAACAAGCAACGATTTCGTGCAGGCAATCGGCAAAACATGGCTCTTGGCTCACAGCGGACCTTCCCAGCAAAAAATATGGTAACTCTTGATGATTGGTCTTTGAAGCTGCATGCGCAATCAGACAGCGCCCATTTGAAATAGGGAAAACGGTAGCTAGTGTAGGAATTGCCCTACAAGCCAACCGTGCCGGTTTTTTCTGATCTTTTTAGTAAGACAGGTTGTGCGTAATCGCGTATCGCATCAGATCGGCCATGTTGTCGCAACGCATTTTTTTCATGAGCCGTACTTTGTGGGTGCTCACCGTCTTACTGCTCAGTGCCAATACGGTGGCAATTTCGCCCACGCTGCGGCCCTGCGTGAGCAGGCGCATTACCTGAGTTTCGCGCACAGTGAGTTGCATATGCGGCGCGCTCTGCGAGAAAGGCGATTCGTAAAAAACGATCTTCTCCGCCAGGCCCGCAGAAAGGTAATTTCCCCGCGCAGCCACTTTGCGGATGGCCGGCAGAAGTACGTCCAGGTCACTGTCCTTGGTGATGTAGCCGTGGGCACCTGCTTTGAGCGCGCTGGCCGCCATTTGTGGTTCGTTGTGCATGGTCAAGACCAAGATAGGCAAGTCCGGATACCGGGTGCGCACGTGACTCACAATCTCGACACCGTCGGTGCTGGGCATATTGAGGTCGAGCAGGACCAAGTCAACCGAATGGAATCGTAAGCACTCCAAAATTTGGGCGCTATTTTGTGCTTCGGCCACCACTTCGATGTCCTGTACCAGTGCAAATATCTGTTTGAGGCCCTGGCGCACGATGGCGTGATCGTCCGCAATCAAAAGTCGGATCATGTAGCGCTCCTGTTGCCTAAACCCTTAAGCGGAATGGAGACCTCTACCGTGGTGCCCACACCCGCATCACCGATAATTTGCATCGTGCCATCAATAGCCATAGCACGCTCGCGCATGCCCAGCAGGCCCAGTGTTTTCCCGCTAATGGCACTGTTGACATCAAAGCCTGCACCATCATCCTGAATGCTCACCAATAACTGCGAACCTTTACCTTGCACGCATACCTTCACCTGCGTTGCGCCTGCGTGGCGTGTTATGTTGGTTAGTGACTCTTGCACGATTCGAAACAGCACCACGGCGCGATTTGAATCTATGGCGGCCAGGCTCTTGTCGGGCATATAGCTGCAGGGGACTCCCGACGTGCGGCTGAACTCTGCGCACAGCCATTTCAATGCGTCGGTCAAACCCATGTCCATGGCCAGGGGACGCATGTTGGCTGCAACATCGCGTACTGCCTCAATGGCTCTGTCGACCAGCGCTTTCATGTGCTGAACTTTGTCATTGAGGTCCGCTCCCAAATTGGAAAACTTCATCTCCATGATGAGCGTATCCATTCTTAATGCCGTCAAAATTTGACCCAGTTCATCATGTACTTCACGTGAAAAATGTTTGCGCTCGGCTTCGATGCGCGACTCGTTTTGCGCAGCCATATCGCGCAACTGCTGCTGGGATGCGGTGAGCTGCGCATTAAGCTGCAATAACTGCGCCTCGGCGCTTTTACGCTGCGTGATATCACGACCTACGGACTGAATTTGCGACAGGCGCCCGTTGGCATCAAAAAAACCACGGTTGCTGAACTCCATCCAATGCACTGTTCCGCTGCCCGAGAGTACCCGGTTTTCAATTAACACTACCGGTTGGCTGGCATTGAGTTGCGCAAGCTGTTGCATGACACGAGGCTTGTCGTCGGGGTGTACCAAAGGCTCCCACGTCGAGCCAATCACCTCCTGCGGTGCTTTTCCGAAGAAACGGCAGAACACGTCATTGGCAAACAAATAAGTGCCGTCGGCTTTGAGCCGCGAAATCAACTCCGTCTGGTCGGTAACGACCGTGCGGTAGCGTTCTTCACTTTGTTTAAGCTCCGACACGTCATTGACCAACACAAAAAATCCTTGCACGCCGTCAGCGGTTAAGTCCGGAATGTAATGTGCCTGTGCATCTCGCGATTGTGAAGTTTTCGGATTGGTAATCCGTCGCTCAAAGGTTTGCGTTTGACCTTTCAATACACGTTTCACGTATTGGTGGTTTAAGGGATACAGAGTTTCGCCAATAACCTCTTTGAGATGCTTGCCCTGAATCTGCGAGGCGGCCACACCCAACCAGTCGTCATACGCCAGGTTAGCAAACCGGTTGTTTTGGTTCTTGTCCCAATAGGCAATCATGACCGGCATGTGGTCCAGAATGCGCTGCAAAAGGCGCTCCCTGGCTTGCGAATGCGCAAGTTCATCTTGTAGGGTGAAAATATCCTCCGATGCCGACTTCATGGCGTGTGTTCTTTCTGTGTGGCTTTGTATTTGCCGGACTGTAAGCCAAGTGCGGGTAAATGCAAGGCGACAAGGCAAGCTCACCAACGCATAAAGGGCGGCGGGCTCAGAGGGTGGTGCGCAAACCAATGTGCAGCCGCGCGCATCAGCACTTTATGAAAGCCGTAATTCGGGAAGATCGCTTTGAGTGCGCAAACATACGAAGCTGGCGCGCCGCACCTGAAAGCGCCTAGAGAAAGTTCCACCAGATCACCTTTGCGAATCGCGTTCCCTCGCTGGAACTTGTCAGCAACCGGGCCCTTGAAGGCTCGTAGTTTGTGTTGCATGTCAATCATGAGAGTGACTTCCTCGCGCATTGCGTTCATGCCTAAGCGCTCCAGAGACTTTGTAGTCTGTTCGATGGGTGAGGCAGATAGACCACTGTACCGTCCGACCAGAGGGCGCTGTCGTGGTGCGCTGCTGCAATGACGACTTTGCGTTGATCCACTTCAGCACAGGTATGCATCGCAAACACGCAGTGCACCATGCGATACGCCTGGTTTTCGTAGTCGCCAAAGTCAATGCAAATCGTCGTGCGCCAGGGTTGCTGAATCTCTTTCAGCAGGGGGATAACGGTGCAGCGTAAAAAAGTGCGTGGCGCGGCGACACGAGCACACCGGCTGGGCAAGTCGGCGTTCAAAGTTGCCCAAATGGTGTCAAGCCTCCACCACAAAGTCTTGATCAAAAGTTAATCGAGACGTGGGCTTTCCACTGCAAATTCAAGTCCCCGCATATCCCATGATGGCCACCACATGAAACCCGGTCCCCGCAGCCACAAATCCGTGCCACACCGCATGCGAGTAGCGCACGCGGTGATCCAACACAAAGAAGATCACACCCACGGTATAGGCCAGACCACCGGACACTAGCCACACCAGACCTGGCAGTGGCACATGTTCAACCAAGGGCACCGCTGCAATCAATACCAACCAGCCCATCGCCAAATACAAACCGGTCGAAACCCAGGGGTGGGAGAGTCGGTCAGAAGTTTTTAGCACAATGCCCACCAGCGCCAGTGTCCACACCATGCCGAACAGCGTCCATCCCCAAGGTCCACTGAGCGCACCCAGTGCAAACGGTGTGTAGCTGCCCGCAATAAACAAGTAGATTGCGCTGTAGTCCAGCTTTAAGAAAATGCGCTTAGCCCGCCCCTGCGGCAGCGCGTGGTAGAGCGTGGAAGTGAAATACAGCAGTACCATCGTGGCTGCAAACACGCAGGCGCCGACCAAGCTCGACACGCTGAGGTGGCTGGCCGAGGTAATGAGAAACGGCACGCTTGCGATGGCCGCCAGCAGTGCGACGCCGTGGCTCACGCTATTGGCAATTTCTTCACCCAAAGTTTGAAGTCGTTCTGTCATGCAAAACATTGTGCACACCGCATGTGACAGTTGTCCATGCGCCAGCGCAAGGAACCTGCAGACTGTCGATGGGCTGCTAAACCTGCAAATGCTTTGATAACCAGCGGCACACTTGGCTATCTGCGCTTTCAAAGCCCGCAATCACCGTAAAGTGATTGGCATCCGGCACCGCGTGCAATTCCGACGTATTGTCTGCAGTCTGCCATGCCTGGTGATAAATCTCAGACTGGCGCGCGAACTCGGTAGTTTCTGCGCCGCCCCAGGTAATCCATATCGGAGTTTTGCAAGGCCGCACGCTAAAGGCCGGCGAGTTGCGTCGTATGGTGCGGTCGTCGAGCTGAATTTGCGGTTGTAGATAGCTGTAGCGTAGCGGCTCAATGTCATATAGACCACTAAACAGAATGGCTCCC
Source organism: Comamonadaceae bacterium (assembly GCA_947373605.1). GTDB lineage: Bacteria > Pseudomonadota > Gammaproteobacteria > Burkholderiales > Burkholderiaceae_C > Allorhodoferax. Next base: position 19,391 of record CANBYM010000003.1, on the reverse strand, counting down.
GCAAACGGGTCCTGTGGCAATCCGTAGTCCGCCTGCCACTCGGTTTGCAGTGCCATTGCCGTGAGGTGCCCGCCCGCAGAGTGACCGCCAATTGCAACGCGCGTGGGGTCGCCGCCGTAGTTCTGAATATTGCGCAGCGTCCAGGCCAAGGCGGCGCGGGTCTGGCGAGTGATTTCGTCAATCGTCACATGCGGGCACAGCGCGTAGTTGGTCACCACGGTGGTGATTCCCATTTTTTGAAGCGCCATGGCGATCCAGCTGAACTCTTTGCTGGAGAGCGCGCGCCAGTAGCCGCCGTGAATAAACACAAACACCGGCGCATTGGGTGCGTCCGCCGGAAAAATGTCCAGCGTCTCCTCACGCGTGGGGCCAAATGGTACATCGAGGATGCAGGGCAACTGCGCGCGGGCTTGCGCCGCGAGTGACACAAAGTGACGTCCCGGTGCCGCAGGGTCGGGCAGGGCGGCGGATGGGTTGTACTGCGCATCAAAGTGCGCCTGCGTTTCAAAGCTACGGTAAAGGGCGGGCATAGGCGTGTCTCAAGTATTTGCTCCAGTCTAAGGGAAAGTCACTAATACTCGCATGTAAATATACTTTACTTCTAAAGTATTTATCTTTAAAGTACATCCATGGCTTCAGAAAAAGGCCACATTCGCAACGCAAGGAGATGTGATGAAAATCGTGTGTATTGGCGGCGGACCGTCCGGCCTGTATTTCGCGCTGCTGATGAAGCAGGCCAATCCGGCGCACGACATCACCGTGGTGGAGCGCAACAAAGCCTATGACACGTTTGGATGGGGCGTGGTGTTCTCCGACGCCACCATGGACAACATGCGGGTTCACGATCCCAAGACAGCGGCCGAGATCCAGCAGGCGTTTAACCACTGGGACGATATCGAGCTGGAATTCAAAGGCCAGCGCATCCGCTCTGGCGGCCACGGCTTTGTCGGCATTGGTCGCAAGAAGCTACTAAACATCCTGCAGGCGCGTTGCGAGGAACTCGGCGTCAAACTGGAGTTTGAAGTTGATGCCGAGAGCGACTTGCAATACCCAGATGCCGATCTGGTCATCGCCAGCGACGGTATCAATTCCCGCATTCGCAACCAGTATGCGGCCATCTTCAAGCCCGACGTAGTGGTACGCCCCAATCGCTTTATCTGGTTAGGTACACACAAGCTGTTTGATGCCTTTACGTTTGCCTTTGAGAAAACTGAGCATGGCTGGTTTCAGGCCCACATCTACAAGTTTGACGATAGCACTACGACCTTCATCGTTGAGTGCCCTGAGCATGTCTGGCTGTCGCATGGGCTCGACACCGCAGACCAGGAGCAGAGCATTGCGTTTTGTGAGCAGCTTTTTAGCAGCACACTGGGCGGAGCCAAGCTGATGACCAATGCGCGCCACCTGCGAGGTTCGGCGTGGTTGAACTTTCAGCGCGTCAAGTGTGAGCAGTGGTCGCACTTCAATGGCAACAGCCACGTGGTCTTGATGGGCGACGCGGTGCACACGGCCCACTTTGCGATCGGCTCGGGCACTAAGTTGGCTATAGAAGACGCCATCGTGCTGGCCAATCTGTTTGCTGCGCACGGCCAGACGCGCGACGTGATTCCCGCTGTTCTGGTGCAGTACCAAGCCGAACGCAATATCGACGTGCTACGGCTGCAAAACGCAGCATGGAACGCTATGGAGTGGTTTGAGGTGTGCGGTGCACGTTATTGCGACCAACTCGACGGTCCGCAGTTCATGTACTCCATGCTCACCCGCAGTCAGCGCATCAGCCACGAAAATCTGCGCCTGCGTGATGCAACTTGGCTGGGCGACTTTGAGCGATGGTTTGCCATGCATGCGGGCCTGAGTGTGCCTGCCGATAAAGCTGCACCGCCGCCCATGTTTACGCCTTATACCGTGCGGGGTGTCACGCTCAAAAACCGAGTGATTGTCTCGCCCATGGCCCAGTATTCAGCGGTGGACGGAGTTCCCGGTGAATACCACTTGGTTCATCTGGGCGCGCGCGCCATGGGCGGTGCCGGCATGGTGTTTGCAGAGATGACCTGCGTGTCGCCCGAGGGTCGCATCACCCCGGGTTGCCCCGGCATCTATACCGACGCACAGAAGGCAGGCTGGAAGCGCATTGCCGACTGGATTCATACACAGAGTGACGCCAAATTTGCCATACAAATCGGTCATGCAGGAGCCAAGGCGTCTACCTGTGTACCGTGGCAAGGCAAAGGCATTGATCAGCCGCTACCCGAGCGCAACTGGCCCGTCATGGCAGCCTCAGCTTATCAATACATTAATGGTGTTAGCCAGACTGCGTACGCCATGACGCGGACCGACATGGACACCGTGCTTGCGCAATTTGTGGTTGCTACCAAAGCGGCGGCCGAGGTGGGCGTGGACTGGCTGGAGTTGCACTGCGCACACGGCTATTTGCTTTCGAGTTTCATCTCGCCACTCACTAACCGGCGCACCGATGCGTACGGCGGCAGTTTGGAAAATCGCCTGCGTTATCCGCTTGAAATATTTGCCGCAGTACGCGCGGCATGGCCCGCCGAAAAGCCTATGTCTATACGCATCTCCGCCACCGACTGGGTCGAAGGGGGCATCAAGCCTGCCGATGCAGTGGAAATAGCCCGCGCCTTCAAGGCGGCTGGTGCTGACATGATTGACTGCTCTTCCGGTCAGGTCAGCAAGGGCGAAAAGCCGGTCTACGGCCGCATGTTCCAGACACCATTCGCTGATCGCATCCGACAGGAAGCCGGCATTGCCACCATTGCCGTGGGTGCCATCAGCGAGGCGGACCATGTCAACAGCATCATCGCGGCCGGCCGTGCTGACTTGTGCGCTATCGCCCGACCGCACCTGGCCAATCCAGCCTGGACACTGACCGAAGCAGCCAAGATTGGCTACACCGCACAGCCCTGGCCGCAGCAGTACCGCTCGGGAAAAGTGCAGATGGAAGCTAACTTCCAGCGCGAACGCGCCCAGGCCGCAGCCGCGCAGTCACCGGCACGCGCGGCAGAGGCTTGAAGGGACCATTAAAAGGCTGCAGCGATGAACACTTCTTCAAACACCAGGTCACCACCATCCAAACCAATTACGCCACAGCACGCGCTGGTTACCGGAGGGGGTAGCGGCATCGGTGCGGCAATTGCTGTCGTACTGATGCAAGCCGGCATGCGCGTCACGATTACCGGGCGCCGCCTGGACGTGTTGAAAGCACACGCAGCGCGCTATCCCTCGCAGATGCAAGCAGTGCAAATGGACGTGGCCGATGCAGAATCCGTTGAACAAGCCTTCGCACAAGCCCGCGCAACCTTCGGTCCAGTGCACATACTGGTGAACAACGCAGGCCAGGCCGCAAGCGCCCCATTCTTAAAAACCGATGAGTCGCTCTGGCAGCAGATGTTGTCCGTCAATCTCAGTGGCACATTCCATTGCACACAGGCGGCCTTGCCCGATATGCTTGCCACGCAGTGGGGTCGCGTAATCAATGTGGCGAGCACCGCCGGGCTGGCAGGCTACGCCTATGTCGCCGCGTATGTGGCAGCCAAACATGGTGTGATCGGTCTGACGCGCGCACTGGCCCTAGAAGTGGCCAAAAAAGGCATCACCGTGAACGCCGTCTGCCCCGGTTACACCGAGACGGACATCCTGCGCGAAAGCATTGCTAACGTCGTTGCGAAGACCGGTCGTACGGAGGTGCAAGCCCGCGCCGAATTTGCATCCGGCAATCCGCAAGGGCGCATAGTTCAGCCCGAGGAAGTAGCGGGCACTGTGCTGTGGCTGGCAAGCCAGAGCGCAGCGTCAGTGACCGGCCAGTCCATCGCCGTGTGCGGTGGCGAGATCATGCGATGAACTGTTTATGAAAAAAGATACAAGCCTTGACTTGCTGGGCGCTGCCGACGAACTGGGTTACGAAGCGCGCGGTACCACCGGCGACCATGTGGCCTTGAAACTGTGGCTGCGCATGTTGTCGTGCACCAACCAGATTGAAGCGGAAATCCGCCGCCGCTTGCGGGTGCGTTTTGATACCAGCCTGCCGCGCTTCGACTACATGGCCCAGCTCTATCGCGAGCCAGAAGGTCTGCGAATGAAAGACCTCTCCAGTCACCTGATGGTGACCGGTGCCAATGTGACAGGGGTTACAGACGAATTGGAGCGCGATGGTCTGGTGCTGCGCTCCAGCAGTTCGACCGACCGCCGTTCCTGGATCGTGTGCCTGACGCCCAAAGGCCGCCAGTTGTTCGAAACCATGGCGAAGGAACATGAGCAGTGGATTCTGGAACTGTTTGCCTGTCTGCCTGCGCCAGCCTTGTCTCAGGTCTACCAGCAGCTGGGTGCTTTACGTGTGCACGTGCTGGACAAGCAGTCCAACGCGCTGTCCTAAAACTTTTGAATACCGAGCGGAATAACCACTATGCACATTCATACCTCTGCTGTCATTGACCCCGACCTGCTGGCGGGCAACCGCAAGACATTGGCGGGCTATCAGGCCACGCATTTTCAGTGGGCTTGCCAAAGCGGCGTGGCCACGATCACGCTCAACCGGCCCGAGCGGAAAAATCCGCTCACCTTTCAATCGTATGCCGAGCTGCGCGACTTGTTCGGTCAGCTTAAGTACGCAAGCGATGTGCACGCCGTCGTGCTGATCGGCGCGGGTAACAATTTTTGCTCCGGCGGCGATGTGCACGAAATCATCGGTCCGCTCATTCAGCTGGCGGTGCCAGAGTTGCTGATGTTCACGCGCATGACGGGCGATCTGGTCAAAGCCATGCGGGCGTGCCCGCAGCCTGTCATTGCGGCGATCGATGGTATTTGCGCCGGGGCCGGTGCCATCATGGCCATGGCGTCCGACCTGCGTTTGGGTACACCGCGCAGCAAGACCGCGTTTTTGTTCAACCGGGTGGGTTTGGCGGGTTGCGACATGGGTGCCTGCGCCATGTTGCCGCGCATCATCGGCCAAGGCCGTGCCAGCGACTGGCTGTATAGCGGCCGCGCTATCGGCGGTGAGGAGGCGGAGCGCGCCGGATTTTTAAATCGCGTTGTTGCGCCAGAATTGTTGCAGCCCGAGGCGCAGGCCTGGGCCGCCGACATTGCCGCCGGCCCCACCTTTGCCAATGGCATTACCAAAACCATGCTTCAGCAGGAGTGGAATATGTCGGTGGAGCAGGCCATTGAGTCCGAGGCGCAGGCACAAGCACTTTGCATGATGACTGAAGACTTCCACCGCGCCTATCAGGCATTCGTCGCCAAACAAAAGCCTGTCTTTCAGGGTAACTGACATGAGCGATACCCACTACCTGCAATGGCCTTTCTTTGAGACACGTCACGCCCAAATGGCGCAAGCACTCGACGCGTGGGCCACTGCCCACATTGCGCACCCCCACAGCACGGATGTAGACGCACACTGCCGCGCGCTGGTGCGCCAGCTCGGCGAGGCCGGATGGTTGCAACATGCGGTGGGCGGAACGGTCTATGGCGGTGCATTCGATACGCTGGATACGCGCAACATCTGCCTGATCCGCGAGACACTGGCGCGCCACTCGGGCTTGGCCGACTTCGCATTTGCCATGCAAGGCCTGGGTTCCGGCGCCATCAGTCTGGCCGGTACCTCTGCCCAAAAGCAACGCTATCTTCCGCGTGTGGTGAAGGGCGAAGCGATTGCGGCGTTTGCCTTGTCGGAGCCGGAAGCGGGATCGGATGTGGCAGCCATGCAGTGCAGCGCGCGCACCGAAGGTGACTATGCCGTGCTCAATGGCAGCAAGACATGGATCTCCAACGCGGGCATTGCCGACTTTTATGTGGTGTTTGCGCGCGATGCGCAGGATGCAGGCACGAGCGCCCAAGGCGAGCCTGTGCGCGGTGCGCGCGGCATCAGCGCATTCATTGTGGATGCAGACACACTCGACTTTAGTGTGAGCGAGCGCATCAACGTCATTGCGCCGCACCCCTTGGGCACCCTGCGGTTTAGCGAATGCCGTATTCCGTTGTCGCAGCGCATTGGCGCTGCCGGTGAGGGGTTTAAGGTGGCCATGCGCACGCTTGATGTGTTTCGCACCTCGGTGGCCGCCGCCGCGCTGGGCTTTGCCCGCTGTGCGCTGGATCAGGCATTGCTGCGCGCCACGACTCGCAAGATGTTCCAGCAGACGCTCGCTGATTTTCAAATCACGCAGGCCAAGCTGGCGCAGATGGCTACCACCATCGACAGTTCCGCACTGTTGGTGTACCGCGCCGCGTGGCAACGTGACCAGGGCCAGACGGTGACCAAAGAAGCGGCCATGGCCAAAATGGTCAGCACCGAGGGTGCACAGCAAGTCATTGATGCCGCCGTGCAAATGTGGGGCGGCATGGGGGTAGTCAGCGAAGTCCCGGTGGAGCGCCTGTACCGCGAGATTCGCGCGCTGCGCATTTACGAAGGCGCCACCGAAGTGCAGCAACTCATCATCGCCCGCGAGTTGCTCAAAGGCGCGGGACACACCAGCCCGAAATAGGTACACGCTAGAGTTCACCAGGAGTCGCACCATGCCCACCGCCCACATCGACACCTTTGCGCGAGACAACCTGCCGCCAGTCGACCAGCAGCCGGACTTCCTGTTTGAGCTGCCCGAATTGCAGTTTCCCGCACAGCTCAATTGCGCAACCGAACTGCTGGACGAGCACATTCAGGAAGGCCGTGGCGGGCGCTGGTGCATACGCGGTCCCAAAGACCACTGGACCTATCGCGACCTGTGGGAACGTGCCAACCAAATTGCCCATGTGCTGGTGCAAGAGTTGGCGCTGGTACCCGGCAACCGCGTGCTGCTGCATGCGCCCAACACGCCGATGACGGTGGCCTGCTGGTTCGGTATTGTGAAAGCCGGTGGCATCGTTGTCGCCACCATGCCGCTCTTGCGTGCCAAAGAACTCAAGCCCATACTGGAAATCGGCGCTATCAGCCACGCCTTTTGTGACGCATCGCTGGCGGCGGAACTGCAAGACGCTGCACAAGCCGTGCCCGGACTGCGTCACATCATGCTTTTCAATACAACAGAGGATGCGTCTTTGGAGGCGCACATGGCGCAACACTCGTCCGCTTTCAGCAACGTTAACACCGCGTCGGACGACACCTGCCTCATCGGCTTTACCAGCGGAACCACCGGCATTCCCAAAGCCACCATGCACTTTCACCGCGATGTAATGGCCACTTGCCATTGCTGGCCGCGCTCCGTGCTCAAGGCTCATGCTGACGACGTGTTCATCGGTAGCCCGCCACTGGGTTTTACTTTCGGGCTGGGTGGCTTGGTGTTGTTCCCCATGTCGCTCGGCGCCTCCACCGTGCTGCTGGAAAAGGCCGGTCCTGCGCAACTGCTAGACGGCATACGCGACTATGGTGCCACGGTGGCCTTTACTGCACCCACTTCGTATCGCACGTTGGCCGCGCGGGGCGAGGAGGTGCGCGCCACGAAACTTCGCAAATGCGTGTCGGCCGGTGAAGCCCTTCCTGCTGCCACCCGCGCTCTGTGGCGCGAGGCCACAGGCATTGAAATGATTGATGGCATCGGTGCCACCGAAATGCTGCACATCTTTATCTCTTCTACCGAAGAGGATGCACGTCCGGGTGCCACTGGCAAAGTAGTGCCCGGCTACGAGGCGCGCATTGTGGACGAGCAGGGCCAAACCTTGCCACCTGGCAATGTGGGAAAGCTGGCAGTGCGTGGACCCACCGGTTGCCGATATTTGAACGATTCGCGCCAGAAAGCGTATGTGAAGGACGGCTGGAACATCACTGGCGACGCCTACATGATGGACACGGAGGGTTATTTCTTCTACCAGTCGCGCACCGACGACATGATTGTTTCCGCCGGCTACAACATCGCATCACCCGAGGTGGAAGAGGGGCTGATGCAGCACCCGGCAGTACTGGAGTGCGCGGTGATCGGTGTGCCTGACGCCGAGCGCGGTCAAATCGTCAAGGCCTATGTGGTGATGCACCCCGGCTACGCGGCCAACGCGGAGATGGTGCGCAGGCTGCAAGACTTCGTAAAACAGGCCATCGCCCCGTACAAATACCCGCGCGCGATCGAGTTCAGGGAATCCTTACCCCGTACCCAGAGCGGCAAGTTACAGCGCTTCAAGCTGCGTGATTCTTGACGTTCCCCCGCGTGGTGCATCAGCATAAATTCTCAGGAGATACGGCATGACACAGATCCTTCAGCCCGCCCACTGGGCTCGCCCGCGTGGCTATTCCAACGGCGTGATGGCGCGCGGCCAGATGGTATTTGTAGCCGGTATGATTGGATGGGATTCGCAGTGCGTTTTTCATACCGATGATTTGGCAGCGCAGGTGCGCCAGGCGCTTACCAATGTGGTCGAAGTCCTGCGCGAAGCCGGCGCCAAACCAGAACACATTACCCGCATGACCTGGTACGTGACCGACAAGCGTGAATACGTAGCAGCCTATCCCGAAATCGGCAAGGCATTTCGTGAAATCATCGGCAGCTTCAATGCCGCCATGACTGCGGTGCAGGTGCTGGCGCTGGTGGAAGATCGCGCTAAAGTTGAAATTGAAGTCACTGCGGTGATTCCGGACTGAGCGACGCATGGGTGTATTGCGCAGTGCTCAATCCTGCCAATCGATAAAGTTTTATATTCTGAATTCAAGGACACCTACATGGCAACCAAAAATACGTTTCAATGGAATGACGCATTGCTGCTCGACAGCCAACTCGCGGATGACGAGCGTCTGGTGCGCGACGCAGCACACAGTTACTGTCAGGAGCGCCTGCTGCCGCGCGTGCGCGATAACTTCCGTCATGAAAAGACCGATGTGGGTATCTTTCGCGAAATGGGTGAACTCGGCCTGCTGGGTGCCACGATCCCTGAGCAGTACGGCGGTGCCGGCCTGAACTATGTTTGCTACGGGCTGGTAGCGCGTGAGGTGGAGCGCGTGGACTCCGGCTATCGCTCAATGATGAGCGTGCAGTCTTCACTGGTCATGGTGCCCATCAACGAATTCGGTACCGAGGCGCAAAAGCAAAAATACCTGCCCAAGCTGGCCGCCGGCGAGTGGATCGGCTGCTTCGGCCTGACCGAGCCCAACCACGGCTCCGACCCGGGCAGCATGGTCACGCGCGCCAAAAAGGTAGCGGGTGGCTACAGCCTGTCCGGCGCCAAGATGTGGATTACCAACAGCCCGATTGCCGACGTGTTAGTGGTCTGGGCCAAAGACGACGCGGGCGCCATCCGTGGCTTCATTCTGGAAAAAAGTTTCAAGGGCTTGAGTGCCCCAGCCATCCACGGCAAGGTGGGCCTGCGCGCCAGCATTACCGGCGAGATCGTGATGGATGAAGTGTTCTGCCCCGAAGAGAACGCCTTCCCCGAAGTGCGCGGACTCAAAGGCCCGTTTACCTGCTTGAACAGTGCCCGCTACGGCATTGCCTGGGGCGCATTGGGTGCTGCGGAAGATTGCTACGCCCGCGCACGCCAGTACACCATGGATCGCAAACAGTTTGACAAGCCACTGGCTGCCAACCAGCTGGTTCAAAAGAAGTTGGCCGATATGCTGACTGAGATAACGTTGGGTTTACAGGGCTGCCTGCAAGTGGGCCGTCTCAAGGACAGCGGGCAGGCTGCGGTGGAGATGACATCCATCATCAAGCGCAACTCCTGCGGCAAGGCACTGGACATTGCGCGACTGGCGCGCGACATGATGGGCGGCAACGGCATCAGCGACGAGTACGGTGTGGCGCGTCATCTGGTCAACCTAGAGGTGGTCAACACCTACGAAGGCACGCATGACATCCATGCGCTGATTCTGGGCCGTGCCATTACCGGCATTGCGGCTTTCTGAATTAGTTCAGCAGGTACGAATCGGCGTTGGCTTCAAAGTCTTCGGCGTCGATCGCTGCATCAAATGCGGCGCGCGCTGCCAAGGCTTCTTTGGTCAGCGGAATCAATGGCTTGTCCAGGGGGCGCAGTTTGTGGCGGCGCAGACCCCGCAGTTGTTGCGAGCGTTCCATGGTTTGCAAAACCAGTTCAGGTTCCATCATCAGGCTGAAGGGGTTGAGTGCAAGTGCGGCAGTGGTCATGGTGCTTCTCCGGTAAGTTCGTAGCGCCGCAAGTTACTTTGGCGCTTGAGTGAACTTTATCGAGTGCGGCGTGAAACTGGAGTCAGCATCTTGCTGGAAAGTGTGTAGGAATTTCCCCTACACAGACTCGTTGCCCCACGCATTGCCGTTGCGCGGGGCGCCGCGGCTATAGCAATCTGGCACGCACGCTTTTGCCTTTGACTTTGCCGGCGTTGAGTTTGGCACAGGCCGCATCGGCGAAGTCGCGGGCGACGGCGACGAAGGTGCAGAACTCCGTGACGGCAATCTTGCCGATCTGTTCACGCGTATAAGCGGGGCCGCCTTCGGTGCTGGTGAGTGCGCCCAGCACATCGCCGGGGCGGATTTTCTCTTTGCGGCCACCCAGAATCTGCACTGTCACCATGGGCGGCAGCAGCGGGCCTTTTCCGGTGGGTGTGAGTTCATCCGTTTTGAACCACACCGAAGGGCTGCCCTGGTATTGCTCGATCTTGCCGACCGCGCCCATCTCGTTCATGGACACCAGACTCAGCGCCAGACCCGATTCTCCCGCACGACCGGTGCGCCCGATTCGGTGTACGTGAACCTCGGGGTCGGGGGTAATGTCGACGTTGATCACGGCTTCAAGCTGTGTAATGTCCAGCCCGCGCGAGGCCACATCGGTCGCGACCAGTACCGAGCAACTGCGGTTGGCAAACTGCGCCAGCACCTGATCGCGCTCGCGCTGCTCCAGCTCGCCATACAAAGCTAGGGCATTAAAGCTCTGCTCCTGCAAATAGGTCACCAGGTCTTTGCACTGCTGTTTGGTGTTGCAAAACGCAATGGTGCTCACCGGGCGGAAATGGTTGAGCAGCTTGCCCACGGTGGACAGGCGCGTACTTCGGTCGACTTCGTAAAACCGTTGTTCAATCGTGCTTTGGGCCACGGGCGCTTCGATCTTGATCTGCTGTGGCTCGCGCATGAATTGCCGCGCAATTTTCTCAATGCCTTCCGGGTAGGTGGCCGAGAACAGCAGGGTTTGGCGCGTCACAGGGGTTTGCTTCACAACGGTCGCAATATCGTCAAAAAAGCCCATGTCGAGCATTCGATCGGCTTCGTCGAGCACCAGCGTGTTGAGCCCCTCCAGTGTGAGGTAGCCGCGCTCCAGATGATCCATGATGCGCCCGGGTGTACCCACCACAATGTGTGCGCCATGTTCCAGCGAGGCGCGCTGACCGCGCAGGGCCACGCCGCCGCAAAGGGTTACCACTTTTATGTTTTCTTCCGCTCGTGCCAACCGGCGGATCTCCACGGTTACCTGGTCGGCCAGCTCGCGCGTGGGGCACAGCACCATGGACTGCACCGCAAACCATCGCGGGTTGAGTTTGGAGAGCAGTGCCAGTGCAAACGCAGCCGTTTTGCCGCTGCCGGTTTTGGCTTGCGCGATCAGGTCCTTGCCTGCCAGCGCAGGGGGCAAGCTGGCCGCCTGAATCGGGGTCATGGTGTCGTACCCCAGTTGTTTGAGGTTGTCGAGCGTGGCCGGCGAGAGCGGCAATGCGGCAAAAGCCGTGTGGGTGGAAGTCATGCACTGATTATCGGTTGCGCTAGCTTGCAGCGTATTGGGTTGTGGACATGTGGAAGTTGGATATGCTTCCGGCATGAGCAGTCTTCGCATTTCTACCCAATTTGATTCCGGTGCCATTGAAGTCCTGAATGTGGACGACCACCGCAATATCACCCTCAACATCCGCAAGGACACCGCGGCTGAATTTGCGCAGTGGTTTCACTTTGCCCTGCACGGTGCTGCCGGACTGCCGGTGACATTGCGCTTCATGAACGCCGGTCAGTGCGCGTACCCCGACGGCTGGAAAGACTACGCCGTAGTTGCCAGCCATGACCGGCAGAACTGGTTCCGCATTGACACGCGGTTTGACGGACAGATCATGACCGCGCGCACCACTCCGCAAACGCAGTGCATGTACTTTGCGTATTTCGAGCCCTATTCCTACGAGCAGCATCTGGACCTCTTGGGCTCGGCCAGTGCATCCGCGCTGGTGACGCAGGAGCATGTGGGCGTGACCCTTGACGGACACGATATGGTGGTGCTTCACATTGCCGATGCGCACAGTGCCACACCCGCAGCGGACAAGAAAAACGTGTGGTTGATTGCCCGTCAGCATCCGGGTGAGGCCATGGCCGAATGGTTTGCAGAAGGATTTCTGGAGCGCCTGCTCGACGAGAGCGACCCGGTAAGCCGCACGCTCTTGCAGCGCTGTGTGTTCCATGTCGTGCCCAATATGAACCCGGACGGTGCGGTGCGCGGCAATTTGCGCACCAATGCCGCAGGTGCCAACCTGAACCGTGAGTGGGCCGAGCCTTCTCTGGAAAAGTCCCCCGAAGTATTTCTGGTGCGCGCAAAAATGCAGGCGATCGGTGTCGACCTGTGTCTGGATGCGCACGGTGACGAGGGCCTGCCCTACAACTTTGTCGTAGGCTCCGAGGGGACGCCCGGCTACTCACCGCGCATTGCTGATCTGGAGAGCCAGTTCAAGACCGCATGGCTTAATGCCTGCCCGGACTTTCAGGACGAGCATCACTACGCTTTGTGTGCGCCCGGCAAGGCCAATATGACGCTTGCTACCAACTGGATTGCAGAGAACTTCGGCTGCCTGGCCTTCACGATTGAAATGCCTTTCAAAGACAACGCCAACCTGCCGGACGCCGTCACCGGCTGGAGCAGTGATCGCTCGCGCAAGCTCGGTGCCAGCGTGTTGCAGGCCTTGCTGGTCACGGTTTAATCCAGGTCTTTTTTTCGGGTAAGGGAATGAATTCAGTTTCGCCCGGCACCGAGTCAAAGCGCTGCGCGCGCCAGTCGTCCTGCGCCTGCACGATGCGCTCCTTGCGGCTGGAAACAAAGTTCCACGCAATAAAGCGGTGGCCCAGTGGTTTGCCGCCGACCAACACGATGCGGTTGGCCTGATCGGATTGCGCGGTCACAGCTTTGGCCGCAGGCAGTACGACCAGCGTGTTGGCTTCAAAACGTTGTCCATCCACCGAAAACGATCCGTCAATGGCGTAAAGCGCTCGCTCCGGTGCAATGTCTTCTATTCGCACGGAAGCATCGCCTTGGAACTGCAAGTCCAGATACACCATGGGGGACAAAGTTTGCACCGGCGAGGTGTGTCCAAAGGCGCTGCCCACCAGCACGCGCACGGTGGCACCGTCCAAATGGATGGTGGGAATATCAGTGGCCGCGGTGTGTGAAAAAGAGGGCGCATCCTCTTCATGTTCAGCTGGAATGGCAATCCACAACTGCAGTCCATGGCTGCGCCGCGTCACGTTGCGCAGATCATCCGGCGTGCGCTCGGAGTGCACGATGCCACACCCCGCTGTCATCCAATTAATCGCACCGGGCTCAATGCGTTGCACCACGCCGGTGGAGTCGCGGTGCATCATCGCGCCTTCAAAAAGATAGGTGAGCGTGGCCAGCCCGATATGCGGATGCGGCCGCACATCGTGGTTGTCGCCCGGATTGGCCGTCACCGGCCCGAAGTGATCAAAAAACAGAAACGGCCCCACCGCCTGTCGTAGCGCCGAGGGCAACAAACGGCGCACCGTAAACCCGCCGCCCAGATCATGCAGCTTGGGGTGCAGCACTTGGATTTCATTCATGGAACTCTCCCGTTGCTTAGGCTGTTAGTGTGAATGGCTGTGCCGGTGGTGCACATCCGGATAGTGCGCATGGCTGTGCGCCAGCGCATCGTGGGTATGCACATGGCTATGTGGCTCGTCGCTTTCGCGTCCGTCGACGTGGGTGTGCTGGTGGTGTTCATCGTGGCGGTGTGAATGGGCATGCGTGAGTGGCTCGTGCACATGGGGGTGCGCATGGCGCTCGCGCACATGAAGCCACACGCCGCCCGCCATGAGCAGTGCTGCCAGCCAGAACATCAGCCCCGGCACAGCTGGCCACAGGAGCAGCGAAATCACCACGCCGAACAACGGGGCTACTGAAAAATAGGCTCCCGTGCGCGCAGTGCCTAGGGTTCGCAGGGCCACTACAAACAGCGCCAGACTCAGGCCATAGCCGGCAAAGCCCACCGCCATAGCTGCGGCAACAGTGCCAAAGTCGGGCAATGCGCTACCCGCTACGAACGCCATGATGGTATTGCACACGCCCGCAACCAGTCCCTTCAGGCACGCGATCAGCATAGCGTCGTTGGTAGACACTTTGCGCGTGAGATTGTTGTCCACCGCCCAGCAGGCGCAGGCAGCGATGATAAGCAGCACACCGGTAGACAGTGTGGCCGGTCCCGGTTGCCAGGAAAGCAGCACGCCGCCCGACACAATGGCCGCCATGCCGGCAACCATACTGCGGTCCGCATTCTCGCGAAACACGACCCAGGCCAGTACGGCGGTCAATACCCCTTCGATGTTGAGCAGCAGTGAAGCACTCGCGCCATCGGTGGTCCGCAAGCCCGCCATGAGTAAGGCGGGCCCGAGCACGCCGCCGGTCAAAATAGCGCCCAACAGCCAAGGCCGTTCGGGCACTGAAATGCGCAGCGCACCCAGGCCGCTTTGGGGCGTGCGTTGCACGGCATGGCGGATCAGCATCGCCAGCGCCAGTCCGGTGCCGCTACCCAGGTACAGCAGACCCGCCAGCAACAGGGGCGACACATCGCCGGCCAGCAATTTGGCCAAAGGCGTGCTGGCACCAAACAGCAATGCGGCGGCAAGCGCAGGTGCGGCGGACTGAATTGAGGACATCAGGGTATTTTGCGATACAAGTTTGTGATCCGTGCGCATCCAAAAAAGGATGGCCTATTAAGCTTTGGCGGAAACTTCCTGACTACTCCTCCAAGTGATCTCTTGCAGTTTTTGGTCAATTAAATTAATTACTGCTTTGGCATCTTCATGCTTTAGATATATTTTCTTGAATTCCACTAGTCGTTAAGCTTTTTGCAAACCGTTTTAACGATGAATGAATAACAAAGTGAATAACTTTCGATGGTCTGAATCATTACATTTTATCATTTTAAAAATTAATTGATTGACTTGTTTACTCATGCTATTCAGCATGAATTGAAAAGCCGGATGCCTCTTAATTCATTGAGATTTTTCTGAATAAAAAATTATTCTTTAGCTTGTGAATGCTCTTTTCGTGGCCCGAGTTTATGTATACGGCGCACGGCACTATTTATTTTCTTTAACAATGCCTTGTCCCCACCTATTACTGCTAATCAAATACGAAAGATATCCATTTTTTCCGATTCGACTTATTTTTATACAAGGCATCCTTGTTCCTGTACACCATCGATCTCTATTTTTCCTATTCGATATTTATACGCAATTCAGTCTTAGGAATGTTTCCCCTTCTTGACCTGATGTATCTCGGGGTCCCGCTCTCCGGTCTTGTTCTTGGTGGAGCTCGGTGCCGATATCAGCGTGGCGTCCACCACGGTGCCGGTCTTGAGCAGAAGGCCGTGGGCCGCCAGCTTGGCGATGATGACTTCCAAAATCTTTGGGCTCGGATCGTGTTCTTCGAGCAGGTGGCGGAACCTCAGGATGCTGACCCTGTCATGAATACGCTCGGTGCCACTGATGCCTGCAAAGTCACGTTAGAAACCAGTCTCGAACAAAGCTTCTTCGGCGCCCAGGTCAGACAGGCCAAACCACTGCTGCAAGCAGTCAATGCGCAGCATCATTGCCAGATCAAACGGTGGGCATCCCGTCTTAGCCATAGGTGCATGTGGCGTAATCAACGCCAGCAGTTCTCCTCACGGCATGCTTACTCCATCTCGTCAAGCAGGACCTGTTTGCGCCTGTGCTGGGTGCTCAGACCAAGGCCAAGGTCTTTTTGTTTCTTGCCGGAATCAAGCGCAATTTGCGTGCATCAGTCACGTGCTTGGCGGAATAGTTTTGAACATCATCCCTAGGTCATATAATCCAATATAACTACAGTTAGTAACCAAAGTGGGCTGCTACTTGAGGTGCGGCCAAATTTTTTCTTCCATTTAGGAAAATATAATGTTTGATAAGAATGTACTATTGAGCCGACTCACTTTAGTAGGTAATGCCCACGAAGAAATGGTAAATAAATTCGCTGAATTTTCGAAGCAAATTAAGAGTGAGTTAACGGCTAGCGATTTCCCTCTGAAAGGTATTCAGTTCGAGTCATCTCCAAATCCGAATATTTTTTCAATTATATTTGCCGGAAAAAAAATATTATTTTCTTTATCAATATCTATTTCAGATGACGATATCGCCTTGGGAAGGGTTTCTTGTTTCATGGAGGGGCTTCTGCCAGAAGAAAAACTGGAGAAAATCGGAATTTTTAGTTTTTCGATTGATGGTGAAGCCATTGAAGATGATAATAAAAAGTATAAACTGCTCTATTCGGATAGTCCTACGAAGGCGGATGTATTGGCACTGCATTTTTTGAACATTGCATTGTCCAGATGTTGAGTGCCGATCCTGAGATTTGGCTCGGTAATCTAGCATCGTTAAATTTGAAACATTCGACATTTTTTGGGGCGAGGGACGAGTTTGACCGGATCTCTTCCTTTGCCAGCAACGAGGCCAGTGCGTTTCGCCTGGGCGGTGGGGTGATTGAATTCAATCCGGCATTCCCCAGCGTGATCGGGGCTGTGAATCATGCCTGGGTCAAAGGAATATCTTTCACATGGGCGCGGCTCTGGCCATCGTCCGAAGAGGTATGGACCTGTCTGAGAAAAGTCCCAAGCGAGAGGATGTAGTGCCAACCCGCAACGGTGGCCATGTCGCCTTCTGTGTACCTGCAAGGAATCGCCAGAAGCATGGTCACATTGGGGCAAGGTGAAGACTGCTCTAAAAGCAGCGCACATAGCGCATTACTGGCGTGAAGACCACAAAAGGCCCCACCACCAATGACCCGCGCGAGCGCTTCACGGGGTGCCATCTGGTCTTCTACCGTGCAATCCCGTAGCGCGAATCGTCAGTAGCACTGTTTCGGCTGTCGCAGTTGGCGATGTTCCACTATGAGTGAAATACTTGTCTAGGTTTTAGGAACGGTTTGGCCATTACGAGGGCCTGAGAGATGCCGTTGAACTCAAACGCCATGGGGATTTCTTCGGCGACGTAGTCCTGCTCCTGTAGCGCAACGCACCGGTGCAGGCCCGGTCCTACAGGGTCCGGAAGAACGGGGTTCTGGCATCGGCAAATCAGGACATTTGCAAGGTGAGTCCTCAGCGACCCGGCGGTGCCGTTGTCGATGCCAGCTCCTGGGGTACATCCCCCCCTGCCAAATCAAACCTTAGCAGGGGAGACGTTCTCCAGCGGCAAGCCCAGTTCAGGCGACCGGTGCGTTACGCGCATTGGCCTGCGCGATACAGTTGCTACGCATGGGGGCCAGAATCAGCTTTGCGCTCAAACCAGCGATGATGGCGATGCCAGCAGAAAACATCAGCACAGTGTCCCAGTTGCCATTGGTTGACATCAAGGAAGCCAATGGGACTAGAAGCGCAGCAGTGCCCTTGGCTGTGTACATGGTCCCTGCATTGGCAGCAGCATTTTTAACGCCAAACGTATCGGCCACCAGCGCCGGGAAGATGGAGAAAATTTCGCCCCAGCAAAGAAATATCAGGGCGGCAAAAGTCATAAAGGCATAGGGATCGTGACCGAATTTCATGAGACCCAGCAGCATAAAGCCTTCGCTCACGAACACGATAGCCATAGTGTTCTCCCGTCCGAGCCGATCAGAAATAAAGCCGCATAGGGGGCGCGTAAATCCGTTAGCCAAATTGTCAACTGCCAGCGTCATGGTCAGTAATGGCAGAGTAATCATACCGAAGAACGACACCGGAATCGCATGTAATCCGTAGTCCTTGGCCATGGGGCCGAGTTGGGCCGTCGCCATTAGACCACCGGCTGCCACGGCGACGAACATTACATACGTCAGCCAGAAAACCGGAGTGCGCACCATTTGTGCAGTGGTGTAGTCGACCTTAGTCATTACCAGTCTTGAACTGATGACGATGTTTTTTGGCAGTACTGGTCTGACCATGAATAAGGCAATGATAAACATGGCAATGCCCTGCCCGATGCCGAAGCTGAAGAAGGTCTGCTCATAGCCGGCGGTCTCGATCATGGAGGCGATTGGAATCACGGTTAACGCAGCACCGGCGCCAAAGCCTGCAGCCGTCAGACCGGCCGCTAGACCGCGACGATCAGGAAACCATTTCAGCGCATTTCCAACGCAGGTGCCATAAACACAGCCCGCACCAACACCGCAAATCACCGCGCCAAAGTAAAGCATGGACAGCGAGCCTGCATAGGAATTGATCACCCAGCCAAGTCCCGCCAGTATTGCTCCACCGGCGACCACAGGGCGGGGCCCGAACTTATCAACCAGCCAGCCTTCGATCGGTACCAACCAGGTCTCAACCACAACGAAAATCGTGAAGGAAAGTTGGATGGCCGTTCTTCCCCAGTGGTTCTTGGCATCGATGGGATTGACAAATAAAGTCCATCCGTACTGCAGATTGGCAATCAAGGCCATGCAGAGAATGCCTAGGATAAGCTGTCCCCAGCGGAACAGAGGGTGGTGCACAGTATCGGCCGTATGGCCTGCTCCTGACCCGATTGTAGTATTTGAGTATGCCATGAGTCAAAATCTCCTTGCTATTGTCATAGGTGCACTTTTAGTGAAGATGCTGTTGAAAGATGCCGAAAAATTGCAGCTTTCAAGATCTCCAAGTTCAATTGCGTATCGGAATGTATAAGGTCAACCTAACTAAAGCACATGACCGCAGTCATGATTTGAGAAAGTTGCTTCAGTGATTTCCCTAGTACAGGATCGCACCTGTCTGTTCTGACCTTGCTTCGCCTCGCGCGAGCGGCAGTTCTCGCAGGTGGGTTGAGGCAACTTTGCGGCCTGCGACTTCAATTCAGGCCAATCCGCATGCATACCCGTCACTTGCAGTCAGACCACGAAGATTCACCACTTTGCCACTGTGGCCAGTCGACAAAAAGGCCACTTTAACGAGAATTCCTTTTGCCGCCACTCCGATAGACATGGAGAGTAGCTAGTTTGCATAGTGCTTTAAGTGTTGCGTAATATCAACAATAGGACGATTTATGACCGATTCATTTCAAGGTGATTGGTGTTAACCCTAGGTAATTTTTCTCTCTTCTTTTATACTGGGGTTAACCCTAATTTGAAGGAAAAATCATGAAATCACAAGTTACTTCCCTGACGTCTCTGGTTTCCGCACCACTACAAGATTTTGGCTTTTTGGGTCAGTTGTTCGAGGCCATGCCCATCGTCATATTCATCAAGGCTATGCAAGTGGCGATGAAGCAAACAGCGCA
>CANBYM010000002.1 GCA_947373605.1 Comamonadaceae bacterium | reverse complement strand
GCATTGAGCACCGCGATGAGCTGGATCGGATTCAACGTGAATTCCGCGAGATCGAGGGCACCACGGTCATCATTTACGACCAGACCTGTGCCACCGAAAAGCGCCGCCGCCGCAAGCGTGGCACCATGGTGGACTCGGCTAAGCGCGTGGTCATTAACGAGCTGGTGTGCGAAGGCTGTGGCGACTGCAGCGTGCAAAGCAATTGCGTGAGCGTGGAGCCGCTGGAAACCGAGTTCGGTCGCAAACGCCAGATTAACCAGAGTACGTGCAATAAAGATGTGTCCTGCGTGAACGGGTTTTGCCCCAGCTTTGTCACGGTTGAGGGCGGCAAATTGCGCAAAAAGGCAGGTACTGCCAAAACCAATTCGGTAGATTCAAGCGCTCTGTCCGGACCCGACGCATGGCCGGAGTTGCCGCTGCCACCAATTGCTGCCGATACATTTTTCAACGGCGCAGTATGGGGCACTATCGTTGCCGGCGTGGGCGGAACCGGCGTTATCACCATCGGCCAATTGCTGGGTGTGGCCGCGCACTTGGAAGGCAAAGGCATTGTCACGCAAGACGCCGGCGGCTTGGCCCAAAAAGGCGGCGCTACCTGGAGCCATGTGCTCATCGGTGCCACGCAGGATGACATTCGTACCACCCGGGTGGGCATGGCCTGCGCAGATCTAGTCATCGGTTGTGACCCCATCGTGGTTGCGGGCAAGGAAACACTTCTGCGCATGCGCCCTGGCCGCACCCATGTCGCGTTGAACTCCAACAGCACACCTACGGCCGCGTTCGTGCGCAATGCCGATTGGCAAAACCCGGCGGAGCGATGCGTGGCCGATGTCGCTGCAGCAGTGGGGCAGGAAGGCGTGGGTACTTTCGATGCCGATGCCTTGTCAACCCAAATGCTGGGGGACAGCATTTACACCAATCCGATGATGTTGGGCTTTGCCTGGCAAAAGGGGTGGATCCCGTTGGGTCTGGACTCGCTGATGCGCGCCATAGAGCTCAACGCGGTCGCCGTGGACAACAACAAGCGGGCTTTTGAATGGGGCCGTCGCGCCGCGGTGGACTGGGCTGCCGTGAAGCGCGCTTTGGCACCCGCGCAGGTCATTGCGTTTACGCCTCGCGACAAGCAGACCGTTGAGACGATGGTGCAGTGCCGCGTTGACTTTTTGACGAACTATCAAAACGCCGCTTATGCGCAGAGCTATCAGGCATTTGTTTACAAAGTGCATACCGCAGAGCTGTCCCTGGGTGGCGCGACTGGCGCAGCGGCGGCCCTGCCGGTGACGGAGGCAGTTGCGCGCTACCTTTTCAAGCTCATGGCGTACAAGGATGAATACGAGGTGGCGCGCTTGCACACCGATCGCGTGTTTGAGGACAAGCTCCATGCCATGTTTGAGGGGGACTTCAAAATCCACCACTATCTGGCGCCTCCCATGGTGGCGGCGACGAATGCGCGCGGGGAATTGCAAAAGTCCCGATTCGGACCCTGGGTGCGAACTGCCTTCAGGTTTCTCGCTCCGCTGAAGATCCTGCGGGGTACCGCTTTCGATCCTTTTGGTCGTACAGAGGAGCGGCGTGAAGAGCGCGCACTGATCGCGCAGTACCGCGCTGATGTTGAAGCCTTGTTGCCCGCGCTCACTCTTGCCAATCACGATGCGCTGGCTGCGTTGGCCCGGGTGCCCGAGCAAATTCGCGGATACGGCCACGTTAAAGCGCGTCATATTGCGGCAGCGCGCGTGCAATGGGCCTTGCTCAAATCCCGTTGTACCGGGGAGCAGACACCCGCCTCGCAACGGGCGGCCTGAGGCCTTTATAACTGGCGGACGCTGGAAAACCCTGCCCCCTTACAATGTTCGGCTATCTGCCGTTTGGTACGTTGTCCGGATAGGGCGACGCCGTGAACGGCAGGATCGCCTGTTCTATTCGTTTTGTGGAGTTCATCCGTGTTCATTTCTTCCGCCTTTGCCCAAACTGCTCCTGCCGCCGCCGGGGGCGATATGCAGTCCTCCTTAATGAGCATGCTTCCGCTCGTGCTGATGTTTGTGGTGCTGTATTTCGTCATGATTCGCCCGCAAATGAAAAAGCAAAAAGAACATAAATCCATGATCGACGCGCTTGCCAAGGGCGATGAAGTGGTGACTGCCGGTGGCGTGCTCGGCAAGGTTTCCAAAATGGGCGAAAGCTATGTCGGCTTGGAAGTGGCTAACGGCGTAGAAGTTCAAGTCCAACGCAGCGCAGTCGTTCAAGTACTGCCCAAAGGCACTATCAAGTAACCGGCCCAGCGCGACCATGAACCGTTATCCGATATGGAAATACGCGATTATTTTGATCGCGCTGTTAGTGGGCGGCCTGTATGCGCTGCCCAATGTGTTTGGCGAAGCGCCTGCAGTGCAGGTGTCGGTTGCCAAAGCCTCTTTGCGGCTGGACGCGCAGACATTAAGCCGCGTTGAAGAAGCGCTGAAGACGGCAGGCATCCCCACTGAAGGCGTGTCGCTGGAAGGTAATTCCATCAAAGCCCGATTTGCCAACACTGACAGCCAGCTCAAGGCCAAGGACGCGATCCAAAAAGCGCTCAATGCGGATGCTACTGACCCCGCCTATGTGGTGGCACTGAACCTGCTCTCGCGTTCACCGGCGTGGCTGACGGCCTTGCACGCATCGCCCATGTATCTGGGCTTGGATTTGCGCGGCGGTGTCCACTTTATGCTGCAGGTCGATATGCAAGCCGCTTTGTCCAAGCGTGCGGAGTCGCTGGCCGGTGATATTCGAACCGTGCTGCGCGAAAAGAATGTGCGCCACAGCGGCATTACCCGCAATGGGCAAACCATTGAGGTGCGTTTTCGTGACACGCAGACCATGGATGCTGCCAATCGCGTGGTGCAGGACCAGTTTGCTGAACTGACCACAGTGGAATCGCCGGACGGCGCTGAGTTCAAGTTGGTCGCCAGCATCAAGCCGGTGTCGGCCAAATCCATTCAGGACCAGGCGCTGAAGCAAAACATTACCACCCTGCACAACCGGATTAACGAGTTGGGTGTGGCGGAGCCTGTGATTCAGCAGCAGGGCCAGGATCGCATCGTCGTGCAGTTGCCCGGCGTACAGGATACGGCCAAGGCCAAGGACATTTTGGGTCGCACGGCGACGCTGGAAATCCGCATGGTGGATGACAGCAGTGAAGCACGCGCCGCAGAGACCGGCGCTGCTCCGGTACCGTTCGGCGCCGAGCGTTTCCTGGAGCGCAGCGGTCAGCCTGTGATTGTGAAAAAGCAGGTCATCCTTACCGGTGACAACCTCACCGATGCACAACCCGGCTTCGATAACCAGACTCAGGAAGCTGCCGTACACCTCACACTGGACGCCAAAGGTGCGCGTATTTTCCGCGACGTGACACGTGAGAGCATCGGCAAACGCATGGCAATTTTGCTGTTTGAAAAGGGCAAAGGCGAGGTGGTTACTGCGCCGGTCATCCGCTCCGAAATCGGTGGTGGCCGTGTCCAAATTTCCGGTCGCATGACCACCGTAGAAGCCGCTGACACGGCCTTGCTGCTTCGTGCCGGTTCGCTGGCCGCCCCGATGGAAATCATTGAGGAGCGCACCATTGGCCCTTCATTGGGTGCCGAAAACATTGCCAAAGGCTTTAACAGTGTGACGTGGGGCTTTGTGGCCGTGTCAATTTTCATGTGCGTTTACTACATGCTGTTCGGCATGATTTCCAGCATTTCGTTGGCGTTCAATTTGCTGTTGCTGGTGGCGGTGCTGTCCATGTTGCAAGCCACTTTGACCCTGCCAGGTATGGCCGCGATGGCCTTGGTGCTGGGTATGGCGATTGATGCGAACGTGCTGATTAATGAGCGTGTTCGCGAAGAGTTGCGTAACGGATCGTCACCACAAGCGGCCATTCACGCGGGCTACGACCGGGCTTGGGCGACCATCATTGACTCCAATGTCACTACGTTGATCGCAGGCCTGGCTTTGTTGGCTTTCGGCTCCGGTCCGGTGCGTGGTTTTGCGGTAGTGCACTGCCTGGGTATTTTGACCAGCATGTTTTCCGGCGTGTTTTTCTCACGCGGCGTGGTGAACCTCTGGTATGGCCGTCAGAAGAAACTCAAAAGCGTGTCGATCGGCACAGTGTGGCGTCCTGATTCCGGCAATCAGGTTACAACGGGTTAACAGGTACTGACCATGGAATTTTTCAAAATCCGTCGTGACATTCCGTTCATGCGTCATGCGCTGGTGTTTAACGCCATTTCAGCGCTTACCTTTGTAGCGGCAGTCTTCTTTTTGTTCTCGCGCGGACTGCACCTGTCGGTTGAGTTCACTGGTGGAACGCTGATGGAGGTCAGCTACTCGCAGCCGGCCGACCTCAATGCCATTCGCAATACCGTCAGTGGACTTGGCATCAATGACGTGCAAGTGCAAAACTTCGGGACGGCGCAGGATGTGTTGATCCGCATGCCGGTGCAAAAAGGTGGCAACTCCGCTCAGCAAAGCGAAAGCGTGGTTGCTGCGCTGAAGGCCGGTGATGCATCCGCCACTTTGCGGCGTACGGAGTTTGTCGGTCCCCAGGTCGGGGATGAGCTGGCCACCGATGGACTCAAAGCGCTGGCCTTTGTGGTGGTGGGCATCATGATCTATCTCGCTATCCGATTTGAGTGGAAGTTTGCGGTAGCCGCCATCATTGCCAATTTGCACGATGTGATCATCATTCTGGGCTTTTTTGCGTTTTTCCAGTGGGAATTTTCGCTACCGGTGCTGGCAGCGGTGCTGGCTGTTTTGGGTTATTCGGTGAACGAATCGGTGGTGATTTTTGACCGGATTCGCGAGAACTTTCGCCGCTATCGCAAAATGACCACAGTGCAGATTATTGACAACGCGATAACGTCAACAATCAGTCGCACTATCATCACCCACGGTTCGACCCAGTTGATGGTATTGTCGATGCTGCTTTTTGGCGGTCAAACCTTACATTATTTTGCTTTGGCTTTGACAATCGGGATTTTGTTCGGCATTTACTCATCGGTATTTGTGGCGGCCGCCATTGCAATGTGGCTTGGAATTAAGCGTGAAGACTTGATCAAAGGGACGGTTAAAAAAGATGAGGACCCCAATGACCCGAACGCAGGTGCAACAGTTTAATATCGGCTGAAGTATGGCAACGTCTCCCAGTCTTTCTCCACGCCTTCAGCTTGGCAAAGTTGTGCGCGAGCGCTATCTGGCAGAGGCCGGAAAAGCCATGGTGGAGATTAGTGCTGCTGTGCAAACGCGGCTCTCGGTTTTAGTTGATGATCCCAGCAACACGCGGGATTCGCAAGTGCGCCGCGATGTCTGGAACGCTTACAAGCGTGCGCGTCCACTATGGGAGGAACTGACCCTCAAGGAGTGGAAAAGTTGCCTGGAACCTGCCAAAGATAAGACTTCGTCCACGGCCGACGAGTCTGCGAGTTTTGAATTGGTTGGTACCGATGTGGTGGAAAACAAAATTCTCGCCTCGCGCCTGGTACTTTCGATCAGTGAGAAAGTCCATTCCGACCTTGACGATGTGCGGGTACGTCTTAAGTTTTTGGAAAATACGGAGGACCTCGACGGCCGCGATTTGTTGCGCCCGGAGGTGCTCATTTTGCTGCTCGTTGAGCAATGGGCAAACTCCGGAATGCCGGGTGACGCATGGACACTGGTCAACGATACGGTTCAAAAAATCCTGATCCAGCGCCTGCGCGAGGCCTATCAAAACGCCAATAAGCTACTCGTCGAAAAAGGTGTGCTCCCCAAGATTGAATTGAAGGATCGTGTGCGCGCACCGCGTCCGTTTGCTGGACGGCCAACAGGCCCCGGGCAGCTTTCACACGAAAACAGCGGAGCCTTTCCAGACTCACAACCCGGCGCACCTATGTCGCCGCCGCGCACGGGGAGCGGCTTTTTTGGAGGGCGTCTGGGTTGGGGTGCTAATCAAGCGGCGGCGGCTGAGCAGTCAGCACGCAACCGCAGCGCCTATGGCTCAGCAAATGCACCGCTATCAGGCCCGGCGAGCGGACCCCACAACACCAGTAGTCCACAGTCAGGATCGACGCCTTTTTGGCGGCAGTCTGCAGGCGGCGGCCAAGCTTATTCCGCGGCCGAAGAAACGCGGATGATGACCTCGAATACCCCGTTGGCGCGAGCACGATACCGCGCTCAGGGGGTCATTGGTCAGATCAAACGTATTTTTGTCAATAATGCCGGTGCCGATTTCGGCCCGGTTGGAAATCAGCAGGCATCACCTGCGTTGGTGCAGGCTATTTCGCGCGATGTAGTTGCCGCGCATTACGCAGCGGGTGGCACGCTCTACGAAGATTACAGTCCTGCCGGCGTTGCGCGGGTGGCAGGTGATCTGCGCGAAAAGACGGCAGACCTGAAGAAGAAGGCCGAGACCAAGGGTGAGAAGGCTACGATTGAGATCGTTGCCCTGATGTTTCAGGCGATTTTGTCGGAGGAGCGGATTCCGCCGGGCATTCGCGTGTGGTTTGCCCGTTTGCAAATGCCGGTATTGCGCGTAGCGCTTGAAGACGGTGACTTCCTGGGGTCGTCTGAACATCCTGCGCGCTTGCTGATTGATCGCATGGGGTCCTGTGTCATGGGCTTTGACGCGACCGGCGTCCAGGGCGATGCGATGGAAGCGGAAGTCCGTCGGGTAGTGCAGGTGGTTGAGCAGTATCCGGAGACTGGCAAAAAGGTTTATCAAATCGTCTATGACGAATTCCAGAAATTCTTAGCCAAGTTCCTGACCGAAAAGGGCTCCACCCAAAAAGTGGTGAGCGTGGCGCAGCAGGTAGAGCAAAAAGAAACGCTGGCGATTCAGTACACGATTGAAATGCGCAACATGCTTAAAGACATGCCTGTGCGCGATGAAATACGGGATTTCATGTTCAAAGTTTGGGCTGAAGTGCTGGCCGTTTCGGCGCTGCGCAAGGGAGCCAAACATGCGGATACCGAGGTTCTAAAGAAATGTGTGACAGACTTGCTTTGGGCTGCGAGCGCCAAACCGAATCGCGCTGATCGTGCGCGGGTGATTCAGGACCTTCCCAACTTGTTAATTCGTCTGCGATCAGGCATGACGCTGCTGGCCATGGCGCCTTCCGAGCAAGAGGGCCACGTCAAAAAAATCAGCGACACGCTGGCCGATGCCTTCATGTCGAAGACTCAGGCGATCCCCCAAGCCAAAATCGATGCGCTGGCCCAGCGGCTGGGCAATTTGGAAGACTTTGTCAGTGAAGATGGCATGGGCGATCTGCCATTGGATGCCGAAAGTCTGGAAATGATGCTGGGTATCGACGCATCTGCCATCGAGGTCGTAACCATTGGCGGCTCAAAACCTACCGCGGCCATGTTGGCTTGGGCCGGAGAACTGCAGTTGGGGTCGTGGTTTACGCTGGATCACAAAAACCAGATTACCCAGGTACAGTTTGCTTGGCGCAGTGAGAAAAAAAACCTCAACCTCTTTGCCTCAACATCGGGCAAAACCTATTTGGTGCAAGCGGGTCGCCTGGCGGCCTATTTGCAAGCGGGCTTGTTGCTGCCGCAAGAAGAAGAAACTCTTACCGTGCGCGCAACGCGTGACGCGTTGGCCAAAATTGAGGCCAATCCGGACCGTTTGTTGACCTGATTGAAGGTTAGTGAACAACCCGGCGTTCCGGGTTGTCGCAAAGTTCGTCGAGTACCAGTGCATCGGGCTCGTGACCGAAGCGCCAGTACACCATCAGGATGATGATTTTCAAGTCATCCAGCGACACCGGGCCATCATTAGTTGCCAGTGCGCGATCAATCACCAATTCGCGCATGTGCACGGGTAGCACGCCCGCAGTGTCCAGAAAAGTGATGAAGCCTATGGCTTGAGAACCCAACTGGTATTGCTCATGCACCGGATAAACCCTGGCGCTATTTTTGTGAGGCTGGACTAACCAGGGCTGAAGGGGTGCTGGATGCGCCGCACTGTCCATGCCGCGCAGCCAAGTCAGCGCCTCTTCAATCTCTTCGGACTCAAAGCCTACGCCTTTGAGCTTGCGCTCCAAATGGGCGGGTTCAGGGCCGATATCGCCGGCATCATAGTTTTCGTAAACGAATGTGAGCACTTCAAACATGGGGGCAATATATCCCAGATATTGCGTCCATCGCGTGCGCGTCGGACTTCCCCTGCTTTTCCGGCTTTCAAGGGAAAACCCGAAACCTTTTCGGAAATTTTCTAGTTTGCTTAAGCACGAACGAGGCTCTAAAACAGTCCGCCTGACAACCGTGCGAACAGGCTGTGCAGTGCTAGCTCCATCAATTGCGCCTGCAAACTTGCTGTATCGATAGCTGTACGTGTTTGCAATTCATCCAGACTGGTTGGCGCAATCCCCTTTGTAGCGCATAGCCCGCAACATCTGCTTGACTGCAAGGCAGCGCCCCGCTGGCATTGGCAACTACAGAATCGCTTGGCTCAATTTGCATTTCTTCGAGAATGTCCTGCGCGCTCTCCACGAGTTTGGCCCCCTGATTAATCAATGCATGGCAACTCCGGGACTGTGTCGCGTGGATGGAGCCAGGAATGGCGAACACTTCATGTCTGTGTTCAGCTGCCAGTCGCGCAGTAAGTAACGATACCCATTGCATCGCAGCCCCAACCACCAGGGTGCCGCAGCTCAGGCCGGAAATAATGCGGTTGCGCATCGGGAGGTCGGCCGTCAATGGCGGTGTGCCTAAAGGATACTCACTCAAAATGACACCATGCTGGGCTATGCGGTGGGCAAGCACGCGGTGCTGTTTGGGGTAGACGAGATCCAGTCCTCCACACTACAGCAATCGTTGCGATGAGGTCAACCGCGGCCCCATCCAATGCGCCTTCATGGGCCGCTCCGTCGATGCCCAGAGCCAGCCCCGAGGCAATCGTGATGCCACTCTGTGCCAGACTGGCAGAAAAATCATGCGCATTGACCAGGCGTTGCGCCGTCGGATTGCGGCTACCTACGACAGCCAGGCAAACCCGTCGGGATTTGTTCAGACCCTAAGTTTGCCAAGGCTGATCAATGCCGACCGCATACAACATCAATGGGGGAACTTCCATATGGAGCAGCGCTTGTGGGTACCCGGGGTCACACATAGTCAAGACCCGCCTGGTGGATGTCTCGGCACCCAACCAATCCCAGGTCTTTTGTTCCAGTGAGGCCAGTTCTTCCGGCGCCTGCAGCAGTGCCTTTGACTTGCTGTACTACCAATGTGGCCCAAAGTCTGCATGGACTGGGCGAAAATTTCATGTGGCAGGCCGAATGCGGAAAGCAATTTGCGGGCACTGCCGTTGCTTAAGCCGGGAGTCAGGTACAGGCGCAGCCAAGCGGAAAGTTCATCGCGTTCTCTGCGTCCATTTTGCAGCAGCTTGGCAGTGTTGGATTACTTCGGCGAGGTCAATCGATCGCCCACACGCGCTGCATCGTTGATTTCCAGAATCAAAGCGTAGGACAGTCGGTCAAAAGTGCGGAAAACCATGAGCAATCCATTGCGCTCGTTGGGCAGCTTTAAAAGCGGCTTGGTTTCATCCTCTTTATCTACGACGCGCTCGCCGTCTTTAAGGATAGCCAGGACGATACCTGGCTCCATGCCATCGAGCTTGCCACGGTTAATGACAACCACCTGATTTTGTGCCGCATTGACCACCGCACTCCCGTAGACCGAAACGATGCGGCCGTCAACCTTTCCGGCCGGTGCGTGCGGCGTGTAGGTCTGCAACTGGCGCGGCGGCTCGGGCATCAGGCGATCACCCACGCGTATTTCTTCTTTGGCGCTGGTGATGTCAATGGTGGCCGGTACGATGGCGTTTTCTTGTTTTCCGTCAGAGTTGGTCACTTCGGAGGACGTTTCACCGCGTACCAACGTGGCCTTACCAGCGTAGATCGCTTCAAACCCCAATACTTCGCCCGTACCCGGATCCTTTAGTGGCGTAGCAGTGCGGAAAACACGGAACTGTTTGAGCTTGGCTTGGTCATCCAGCAATGGGCCATTGACGCCCCCACGTGCGTAAGCTCGATCGCCACGGGTCAACAATACACGACCTTCCTGCGCCGAAACAATACGTGGAGCTCCTTGGAACTCTGCATCGGTCAGGATTAAAGGCTCAGCCAAAAATGCTTCGATATAGCTGGAGCGAAGCGTAGTCAGTGCGTTGTCCGCCAACGCGTCGTAGCGGGTCTGAGGAGATACGCGAACAGTAGGGATGCCGTCGGTCCGATCAGCGGACGCTGAGATACCAACCTTGAGAGTGGCTTTTCCATTGCTGCGTTCCAAAACGAGAACTTGGCCGGGGTAGATACGGTGAGGATTCTTGATGTCGTCAAGGTTCATGCCCCACAGCTCAGGCCAGCGCCATGGACTTTTGAGGAAAAGGCTTGAAATTCCCCACAGCGTGTCACCCGATTTGACGGTGTAGCGGTCCGGCGCGTTATCAGCGAGTTCACTCAGGGCAACGCCTTTTTGTGCGACTTCAGTTGCGGTTGCTTTTTGTGCGGAAGTGATGGGAAATGTCTGAGCCAGTGCAGGCGAAGCGATAAATGCGCCCGACAATGCAGTGATGGCGGCCAGCGCCATTTTGGATTTGGCCATCAGGTGTGTCGTCATAGGGTGCTGCGGTCCAGAGGTTTATCTTGATAATTCACGCGCAATTCTGCGCTCAAGCCCTTGATTCGGCAACGTTTTTGGTGATGCGGTCGTGCGCGGTGGCGCAAAAGTAGCGAAAATAACGACATATCCCGGACCCCCTCATGGCTTTACTCCCCATTCTCTGCTTTCCCGACCCCAAATTGCACCGGGTCGCCAAACCTGTTGCCGCCGTCGACGCGCGTATCCAAAGTCTGGTGAACGACATGCTCGAAACCATGTACGAAGCCAAAGGCATTGGCCTGGCAGCCACGCAGGTCGATGTGCACGAACGTCTGATCGTTATAGATATTTCGGAAGAACGTGACCAACCTCTGGTCCTGATCAACCCCGAAGTGGTATGGAAGAGCGCAGAAACCCACCTCAATGAGGAGGGCTGTCTTTCTGTGCCCGGAATATACGATGGCGTGGTGCGTGCTGACGCCGTTCACGTGCAGGCATTGGACGAAAACGGACAGAGCCGTGTCATTGAGGCGGCTGAGCTGTTGGCGGTCTGCATTCAGCACGAGATGGACCATTTGATAGGCAAGGTGTTCGTGGAGTACCTTTCGCCGCTGAAGCGCAACCGCATTAAAACCAAAATGCTTAAAGCGCTGCGTGAGGACGCGCGTTGAGCGCGACATTGCCAAGTAGGCCTTTGCGGGTCATTTTTGCCGGAACACCGGAATTCGCGCGTATCGCATTGGAGCGTCTGCACCGCGCCGGTCACAACATCGTATTGGTACTCACACAACCCGACAGACCGGCAGGCCGGGGCATGAAATTGCAGGCCTCTGCGGTTAAAAAGCAGGCGTTGGAATATGGCGCACCGATTTCGCAGCCGCGAAGTTTGCGACTGGATGGCAAGTACGCCGAAGATGCCGATCAGGCCAGGCATGCGATCACAGATGCCGGCGCCGACGTCATGGTGGTCGCGGCTTATGGCCTGATACTGCCGCAATGGGTGCTCGACACCATGCAAGGAGACAAACTCGGTTGCCTCAACATCCATGGCTCGTTGCTGCCGCGTTGGCGTGGCGCTGCGCCCATTCATCGCGCCATTGAGGCGGGCGACAGCTATACCGGCGTTACCATCATGAAGATGGACGCGGGGCTGGATACCGGCGACATGTTGCTGGCGCAAAGCATTGCCATTGCAGCGGACGACAGCACGGCCCGCCTGCACGACAAAGTGGCTGAGCTCGGCGCAGATATGGTCGTAGAGGCGCTTCGTTTGGCAACAGCGGGCGCATTGCAGCCGCAAAAGCAGCCATCTGAAGGTGTGACATACGCCCACAAGATAGAGAAGTCCGAAGGATGGCTGAACTGGCAGGGCGATGCCATATCCCTATGCAGACGGGTGCGCGCCTTCGATCCATTTCCCGGTACTAACACGACGTTGATCGCGTCCAATGATGTTGCAGAACAAGGCGAAAACGTGAAAATTTGGCGTGCATCGGTGTTGAGTGCAACAGCGGCTGTGCAAAGCGCGGTCAGTGAGCCGGGAACCGTGGTTGCGGTTGGCTCAGATGGCATTGATGTAGTTACCGGCGACGGAGTTTTGCGCCTGCTGGAATTGCAGCGCCCGGGCGGTAAACGATTGCCAGTGGCGGACTTTTTACAGGGGTTCCCGGTGTCGGCGGGGCAACGCTTTGCGGCAGGTCGGGGCAACTGACGCCAATCACATAGTCTTAAGCGGCCAAGGACATGTTCTTCCTACCCACCTATTACCGGCATCCGGCCTTTCGCACTGGATTTAATGAAATGTCAGGCGTCGCGCTCGGCATTGCGGCCTGGGGCCTGATGACCGGTGTCGCCATGGTTAAGTCCGGCATGAGTACCGTGGAAGCGCTGTTCATGGCCCTGGTGGTGTTCGCAGGAAGCTCGCAGCTGGCGGCCATTCCGTTGCTCCTTGCGGGGGCGCCGGTCTGGGTCATATTGGCCACCGGGTTTTGCGTGAATCTGCGGTTTGTGGTGTTCAGTGCCCATATGCGCCCTTATGTCATGCACCTTTCACTGTGGCAACGCTTGGTCACCGGTTACCTTACCGGCGACCTGACCTATGTGCTGTTCGTGAAGAGATTTCATGCCCCTGCAACTGATGAAGTTGGGCGTGCCGAGCAAATGGCCTACCTTGCAGGCAACGGCGGCATTAACTGGTTCGCCTGGACAAGCACTAGCGTGGCCGGAGTTTTGTTGGCCAACTTCATACCGGCGAGCTGGGGGCTTGGCTTTGCCGGTATTCTGGCCTTGGTGGGTATGCTGTGTTCGCTTGCATCAACCCAGTTGCGGTGGGTATCTGCCGGCGTGGCGGCCACGGCCGGCATTGCTGCGTATGCGTTGCCCCTGAAGCTCAACATTCTGGTAGCCATCGCCGCCGCAGTGGCCCTTTGCCTGTTCCTTGAAAAGGCGATGGGCGTAGTGCCGTCCGTCCCGCCGAAACGCTAAAGGTCCTACCCATGTTCACCACACAGACAGACGCCTGGACCATGTTCACGATACTGGGGCTGGCCTGCGTGACCGTGATATCACGCTCTTTTTTCTTTATTTCCAATAAGGAGTGGACCTTGCCCCGATGGGCACAACGTGGTTTGCAATACGCACCTATCGCTGCGCTGGCAGCAGTGATTGCACCGGAAATATTTATGTTCAAGGGCATTGTGCTTCATACCTTGGCCGACGCCCGCCTTTACGCAACAGCTGCGGGTGTGTGCTATTTCTATTGGCGTCGCGGTGCGGGTCAAGCCGTGTTGGGCACGATTGTCTCGGGTATGGCTGTGTATTTGCCATTGCATATCGGCCTAGGCTGGTAAGCGCGGGTCGGGCGTAAGCCCCACGAGACACTCTACTTTTAAAATCGGCACCTATTTTGTTGAAGGTTCAAGCATGCAAGTGATTCGTTTTTCCGATTTGTGCGCACAGGGCAAAGTTGCCGGCAAGCGCGTTTTTATCCGCGCCGACCTCAATGTGCCGCAGGATGATGCCGGCAACATTACCGAAGATACGCGCATCCGTGCCAGCATTCCCTGCATTGAGATGGCGCTCAAAGCCGGTGCAGCCGTCATGGTGACCTCGCATCTTGGTCGGCCAACGGAAGGCGCATTTAAACCCGAGGATTCTTTAGCACCGGTTGCCAGGCGGATGGCGGAACTGATGGGACGCGATGTTCCTCTGGTTTCTAACTGGGTAGACGGCGTGACAGTAGCTCCCGGTCAATTCGTGCTGTTGGAAAACTGCCGACTCAATGTGGGCGAAAAGAAAAATGACGAAAAGCTTGCGCGCAAAATGGCCGCGCTTTGCGACATTTTCGTGCACGATGCATTCGGTACTGCCCACCGTGCGGAAGCCAGCACGTATGGTATCGCGCAGTATGCGCCGATTGCCTGTGCCGGCCCGCTTCTGGCGGCTGAAATGGACGCCATTTCCAAAGCGTTGTTGGCACCCAAACGTCCGCTGGTTGCCATTGTGGCCGGATCAAAAGTGTCGACCAAGCTGACTATCCTCAAGAGCCTTGCTGCCAATGTGGATCAACTCATTGTGGGTGGCGGTATAGCCAATACGTTCATGCTTGCTGCCGGTTTGAAAATCGGCAAGAGTCTGGCTGAACCGGACTTACTGGCCGAAGCAAAAGCGGTGATTGAAGTGATGCGGGCACGCGGTGCTGCGGTACCGATTCCCACTGACGTGGTGGTCGCCAAAACGTTTTCCGCAGGCGCCGTTGCCACTGTCAAAGCAGCCAGCGACGTGGCAGATGACGACTTGATTCTGGACATCGGGCCCCAAACTGCACAGGCACTGGCGACACAACTCAAGTCGGCCGGCACGATTGTCTGGAACGGCCCGGTAGGCGTGTTTGAGTTCGCCGCATTTGAGAACGGCACCCGCACCATCGCCCATGCCATTGCCGATTCCAGCGCGTTTTCAATTGCCGGTGGTGGTGACACGTTGGCCGCGATTGCCAAATATGGCATTGAGAAGAAAATTGGCTACATATCCACCGGCGGCGGTGCCTTTTTGGAGGTGCTGGAAGGCAAAACCCTGCCGGCGTTTGAAATCCTGGGTCGCCGAGCCGCGAATTAACTCTATTTATACGTACATCGCCGTACGAATAGTGGTTCCTTCGCACCGAGAGCTTGAACTATTTCATCAACAGTACTGGTGAAGTGCCCATTTGGAGATACGATGTTCCAAAAAATGCACTTTATCGGGAATGGCAAATACTAAAAACTCCACTGCTGGTACTCACGTCGCTGCACAAGCCTTTGTAGACTTGTGTTTGGGCGTGTTGCCTGTCTGGGCACGGCAACTGGAGAGTTCCCGCGCCCAATCCGAGGTGGCGGTCACTCAAATGATGCAGGCCTTTTCCGACATAGGCCCGCACATCAATCTGGCCGAAAGCCAATCGCAAAAAATTACAGAAGCGCTAAGTCTGGCTGATGGCGGTGCCACTGGATTGGTTCATGCCTGTGAGCGCGCACTTCAACCACTGATGGCGGATGCGCAGATTGCGCCGGAACAGCGCCAGGCCCTGCAGCAGGTTCTGGACATGGTGCGCGACGCTGTATCGGCGCTGCAAACCATTGCAGAACCCATTAACAGGGAAACCAAGCAGGTCGCGGACCATGTGGACCGCATGTACGAAGGTTTTCAGTACCAGGACCGCATCAGCCAGATGATGGCGCTGCTGGAGGCTGATATGGCGCGCTTGCAGCAGGCCGCAGCAGGTCCCGAAGCGCTGCCGCAATTGCAGAACTGGCTCGCCCGGCTGGAATCCCAATACGCGATGTCCGAACAACGTCAGACCCACAACGGTGACGACGGAAATGGTTCGGACGATAGTAAAGAAACTACATTTTTCTGAAGAGGTGGAAATGGCAAAAACTATTCTGGTAATTGACGACTCGGCGAGCCTGCGGCAGGTGGTCAAGATGGCGCTCACCGGCGCTGGCTACAACGTGATCGAGGCCGGCGACGGTCAGGCAGCGCTTGCTTTGCTGGATGGCCGCCAGGTGAATATGGCAGTGTGCGATGTGAACATGCCCATCATGAACGGCATCGAGTTCGTGAAGGCTGCCAAGGCCCTGCCCGGCTACAAGTTCATGCCCATTCTGATGCTCACTACCGAGAGCCAGGAAGAGAAAAAAGAGCAGGGCAAAGCCGCTGGCGCAAAGGCGTGGATGGTGAAGCCCTTCTCCCCGACGCAGTTGGTCAATGCTGTAGCCAAGCTCTGTGTCTAGCTTTTTCTGAGGGTCCATACGGTCTCGCAGGTCGGGGCAGGGGACCCTTAACAAGGGATTGGAGACCTAATGAGTGATCGATTTGAACTGCCTGCCGAACTCAACATTTATGGCGCGTTGGAGATCCGTGACGCCTTGTTGGCTTGGGTGACTGAAAACACTGCCAAAGGGGGCGACTATCTGGAAATCTCCGCGCGTGATGTTGCTGAGGTGGATGGATCGGGTCTGCAACTGCTGGCATCGCTCTCCAACATGGGGCAGTCCTGGCGGCTGGTTGAGGCCAGCACCGTTTTCAGCGACGCCTGCCGAACTTTAGGCTTTGCAGATTGGCTTGATGGCCGACATTCCCATAGCAAATCGTCAGGAGCGGCTAAATGAGTGACGACGCAGATCTGGACTTTATTGCGGCCGCCATGCCGGCCTTCATTAGCGAGGCGGCAGAACAGATTGAGGCGATTGAAACCCTGTTGCTCGAACTCGAAGAGCAGCCCGACAACCGTGAGTTACTGGACTCCTTGTTTCGTTGTGCACACACCG
This sequence comes from Comamonadaceae bacterium, assembly GCA_947373605.1. GTDB lineage: Bacteria > Pseudomonadota > Gammaproteobacteria > Burkholderiales > Burkholderiaceae_C > Allorhodoferax. Next base: position 40,580 of record CANBYM010000002.1, on the reverse strand, counting down.
TTAAAGGCTCGGCAGGCATTTTCGGGCTGAGTCGCGTCGTCGAATTTACCCACCATGTGGAGACTTTGCTCGACAAAATGCGCGATGGCGTCATCGCGCTGAACCCCGATATCAGCACCTTGCTTTTGCAGTGCAATGACCAGATTAAATTCCTGGTGGATACCGCGGCGGACGAGAGTGCCGATACGCCTGAGCAAAAAGACACCCGTGCGGATCTCGTTATCCGGCTCAAATCGCTGACGGAAAGCGGCGCTGTAGAAAAACCGGCAGCCGCTGTAGCAGTGGCGTCGAACGCAAGTGCAGTTGTCGACAACTCGCCGCGCGTGTGGTCCATCTCTGCGCGATTTGGCCAGGAAACGTTTCGAAACGGCATGGATCCGTTGTCCATTGCCCGTTACTTGGGCACCATTGGAAAAGTGGTGTCGGTGCGCTGCTCGGTAGACACATTACCGCCGCTGGTGAACCTGAACCCCGAGAGCTGTTATCTAAGTTTTTTCATGGAGCTGGAAACCGCAGCCAGCCGGGACGACATTGAAGGCGCCTTCAGCTTTGTGATGGACGACTGCGAGCTCGATGTCGTGGCGCCCGAAACACCCGGCCAAAAATTGGCCCGCGCAATTGAAGAGATGCCGGAGACCCCGCGTTTGGGTGACCTCCTGGTGTCGGTTGGTGCGGTGACGCAAGACAAGCTCGACCAGGTACTGAGTACCCAGCAGCAAACGCGTGGCATGCCCGCGGTTGAAAAGCCGAAGCTGGGCGATCTGCTCGAAGCGCAAGCTGGGGTGGCTCCCGAAGTGGTTGCCGCAGCCTTGGGCAAACAGCAAAAACTGCGGGAGAGTGCGCCCAGTGAAGAGCGCTATATCCGTGTACAGGCCGACCGCCTGGATGCGGTGATTAACCTCCTTGGTGAATTGGTGATTGCGGGTGCCGGTGCGACTTTGCTGGCGCGCGGTAGCAAGCAGGTCGCCTTGGTGGAAGCCAATCTGCACATGAACAGCCTGATTGAAGAAATCCGCAACGGTACGCTGGGCTTGCGTATGGTGCCGGTGGGCGAGACCTTCAGTCGCTTCCGGCGTGTAGTGCGTGACACGGCGTCTAGCCTCGGTAAAGAAGTAAATTTTGAAATCGTAGGCGGTGACGCTGAGCTTGACAAATCCATGGTCGAAAAAATTGCCGACCCGCTCATGCATTTGGTGCGTAATTCTCTTGACCACGGTTTGGAGCCGCCACAGGAGCGGCTTGCCGCTGGTAAACCCGCTGCGGGCAAGTTGGTACTGAGTGCACGGCATGAGACTGGTGCGATTTTGATTCGCATCGAAGATGACGGACGCGGAATAAACCGCGATCGGGTGCTGCAACGCGCCTGGAACCGCGGCTTGGTGGAGCAAGGGATGGTGCCACCGGACGATGAGATCAACATGCTGATTTTTGAGCCCGGTTTTTCCACCGCCGAGCAAGTTACCAATCTGTCCGGTCGCGGTGTTGGAATGGACGTGGTGCGACGAAATATCGAGGCCCTGCGTGGCAGCATCCGCCTTAACAACAATGTGGGCAAGGGCCTGCAAGTCGATATCCGTCTGCCGCTGACATTGGCCATCATCGACGGTTTTCTGGTCGGCGTGGGTAAATCCAAATTTGTGTTGCCACTTGAAGCCGTGGTGGAAGTTATTGAGTCCGGTGGCAACAACGTCAAGGTCGACGAGCGTGGTCGCCACTGCGTGGAGTTGCGCGGTGCGGTGCTGCCGGTGGTGCGGCTGCGAACGCTGTACTCGGTGGAGTCATCCAACCCCGAGCGCGTCAGCATCGTGGTGGTGAATTCCACACGCGGCCAGTACGGCATCGAGGTCGAAGTGTTGCTAGGACAAAACCAAACCGTTATCAAACCGCTCGGGCGCCTGTTCAAGACACTACGCGGTATATCGGGTTCCAGCATTCTTGGAAGTGGCGAGGTTGCCCTCATACTTGACGTGAATTCGCTGGCCGAACTGACTACCGGTGCACAGGCAGCAGCCATTGCGGCAACCACCCTGAACGCTTCTGCCGCGTCTTGAGGCCATCACCATGCAAATTGAAAACGAACCCATTGCCGTAGCCAAAGACAGAGGCCCCAGTCTGCAGTACCTGACGTACTCCTTGGGCGATGAAATTTTTGCCATGGACATTCGTGCAGTGCGCGAAATCATCCAGTACAGCGTCATGACTGTGGTACCGCTGATGCCGGAATTTGTGCGCGGCGTGATCAATCTGCGTGGCTCGGTGGTGCCGGTTATTGACCTGCAGTCGCGTTTTGGGCGGGACATTGCACGGGTAGGCAAGAAGACTTGCATCATTATTTTTGACGCCAGCAAGGGCAGCGAAAAGCTGGAGTTGGGTCTGATGGTGGATTCGGTGAGCGAGGTGGTTGAAATACCGGATGCCGACATTGAGTCGCCACCGCAATTCGGTACCTCCATCCGTCGCGATTTCATTCGTGGCATGGGAAAGTTGGGTGGTGCGTTTATTGTGATCCTGGAGCCTGAGCGGGCGTTGGATATCGAAGACATGGCCCAACTCGCTGAGCAGGCTTGAGCGTTACATAGCAAAAATCGGGAGAAGTAGGAATGAACAAAATTAATTTATCCATACGTGCGCGAATCCTGTTGGGATTTGCGATTCCTATCCTCTTGTTCATCGGCTTTACCGTCTGGTTGGGCTCGCAATTGGCGCAGGTCAAGCAAGCTCTGCAAATCGTGTCGGAGCAAAGTGTTCAATACGCCTTGCTGGCCAAAGACCTGGACAAAAACGTGGTGCAGATACAGCAGTTTTTATCGGATGTATCTGCCACGCGCGGCAAAGACGGGATGGACGACGGTTTTAAAAATGCGCAGGACAATTTCAGCGAACTCAACGCAGGGCTCACCAAGTTTGAAAAGCACTTTGCCGATACCGGAGATACTGCTGGCGTCAAAAGTATTCAGGAAGTTCGCAGCAACGCCAAAGACTATTTTGAAACCGGTAATACCATGGCCAAGGCCTATGTGGCCGGCGGTCCTGATTCGGGTAACAAGTTGATGGGTGGCTTTGATGCCGCCAGTGAAAAGCTGCAAAAAGCCATGGAACCCTTTGTGGCGGCCCAGGTAAAAACCATGCAGGCAGATGTGGCTGATTCGCAGGTAAAAGCAGATCAAATTTCCCACACTGCATTGCAAATCAATATCGCAGCAGCTTTGGCAGCCATGGTGGTGGCCTGGCTTGTAACTTCCAGCATTACGCGACCCCTTGGAAAAGCACTCAGCGTTGCCAATCTGGTTGCATCCGGCAAGCTTGATACGCAAATCGAGGCCGACGGCAGTGAGATAGGGCAATTGCTCGCACCGCTTGCAAAAATGCAAGGTACTTTGCAGCAGTTTGAAGTGGCGCAAAACGAGATGACGCGTCAGCACGAAGCAGGCATGCTGGACTATGAGATGCCGGTTGCACAGCTCGAAGGTGCCTATCGCACCATGGGTGAGTCTATGAACAAGCTGGTGCGCTCCCACATTGACGACACCATGAAGGTGGTGGCTGTGGTAACGCAGTATTCGGAAGGCAAACTTGGTGCCTCGATGGAGCGGCTGCCCGGCCAAAAGGCCCGTATCAGCGATGCCATCGACAAAGTACAGGCCTCTTTGCAAGCCGCTGCCCAGGCGGCCCAGGCCAACCTGCGCATCCGCATGGCGCTGGACAGCCTGCCTGAAAGCGTTACTATTTCGGACGCCAATGGAGACTTTACCCACGGCACACCACCGAGCAATACCTTGCTCAAGCATTTCGGCGGACCGGCTTTTGAAATTGAAAAGTTCTACGGAAACAAGCTGGTCAGCCTCTTTAAGGACCCGGAGACTGTTGCGAAATTCAACAACGCGTTGCAGGCCGGTGAAACCATTGATGTGCAAATTCAAGGTCGCCATATCCAACTGCTCTCCAAGCCGATTCTGGATGCCAATGGAGACCGCATAGGGCGCGTGACGCACTGGGTCGACCGCACGGAAGAAATTGCGTCTGAGCTGGAAGTGTCGACCATCGTTACAGCGGCTGCGAACGGTGATTTGTCCGGACGTATTGATATGCGCGGCAAGGCCGGGTTTATCGGCAACCTGTCGCGTGCCATGAACCAGTTGATTGAAGTCAGCGAAGGGGCCATGAGCGATACCGCGCAGGCCTTGGTCGCACTGGCCGACGGTGATTTGACGCACCGCATCCGCCGCGAGTACCAGGGTGTATTCGGCCAAGTCAAGGACAGCGCCAACTCCACCGCAGAAAACCTGACGCGTGTGATTGGTGAGGTATTGGCTGCAGCAGACGCGCTGACCGGCGCAGCAAACCAGGTGAGTGCTACTGCGCAATCATTGTCGCAAGCGGCCAGCGAACAAGCGGCCAGCGTTGAGCAAACCAGTGCTTCCATGGACACCATGGCAGCCTCTATTTCGCAGAACAGCGATAACGCCAAAGTCACGGATGGCATGGCTACCAAGGCCAGCAAAGAAGCTTTGGACGGCGGCAGTGCTGTGACGCAAACCGTAAGCGCCATGAAACAGATTGCTGCCAAGATCGGCATCGTGGACGACATTGCTTACCAGACAAATCTTTTGGCCCTGAATGCGGCCATTGAAGCTGCCCGTGCGGGCGAGCACGGCAAAGGATTCGCGGTCGTTGCAGCCGAGGTGCGCAAGCTTGCCGAGCGCAGCCAGGAAGCAGCCAAAGAAATTGGCGACCTGGCCGGAAGCAGTGTGTCAACCGCAGAGCGCGCCGGTAAGCTGCTCAGTGAAATCGTCCCCAGCATTCAAAAGACCAGTGAACTGGTGCAGGAAATTGCAGCCAGTAGTACCGAGCAAAGCGAGTCGGTGGTGCAAATCGGCGGTGCCATTGGACAGCTTTCCAAGGCCACACAGCAAAACGCTGCAGCATCCGAAGAACTGGCAGCTACCAGCGAAGAATTGTCGGGCCAGGCAGAGCAGTTGCAGCAAAGCATTGCGTTCTTTAAAACGGGTAATGATGCGCCCAAACTCACGAGTCGCCACGACAAGGTGAGCGAGCGCCGCACCAGTGCGCCGCGCCTGACGTCTCCGTTAACACCAGCCCCGGTGCGTGGCAGTGGTGGCGGTAATTTCCGGCCGTATTAAAGCCAGATTCCGGAACTCCAGAGGCATCCCCATTTGGCCACCATAAGTTTCAGCGACGCGGAATTCCGGCAGATCGGCGACATCATGTATGAAGCCGCCGGCCTGTCCTATAACGACTCTAAAAAGTCGCTGATTCAGTCACGCCTGGCGCCACGCATCATGCGGCTTGGCATAGGGAGCTTTGCTGAATACATCGCCATGCTGGAAGATGTGAATGAGGCAGTGGAGTTTCAAATGGCGGTGGATTTGCTCACCACCAATGAGACGTATTTTTTCCGTGAGCCCAAGCATTACGACCTGTTGCAGCAGGAACTGCCCTTAATGGCTAACAAAAATGCATTGCATGTCTGGAGTGCCGCATCGTCTTTCGGCGACGAGGCCTACAGCACGGCCATGTTGATGACTGATCTGCAGGTGAGTGGTCGCATCGGACCGAACTGGTCGATTTTGGGTACGGACATCAGCCACCGGGCATTACTCAGTGCCAAAGAGGCAGTCTTCCCGAACGATCGCTTGCGCGCCGTGAGTCCGGAACGACTTAAGCGCTATTGCTTGCGTGGCGAAGGCGAGTCCGAAGGCCAGATCATGCTGCAAGACAAAATCCGCGAGCGCGTGAAATTCGGGCAACTTAATTTGTGCAAACCGTTTGATGGTTTGGGACCATTTGATGTGATCTTTTTGCGCAACGTGTTAATTTACTTTGATGCGCCCACCAAGAGTGAAGTGGTGGATCGCGTATTGACTGCGCTTAAACCCGGGGGCCTGTTTTTTCTCGGTACCGCAGAAGGCCGTGTACCTTGCACCACGCCCTTGCAGACCCTCATTCCCGGCGCATTCCGAAAGCCGATGTGAAATGAGTACGCCTATCAAATCCACTTTTATGCCTTTGGGCGAGGTGCCGGTTGCCAAAGAGCTAATGCCTGGCGACGTTGCTTTGGCGGTCCGGGGTGAGCAACTCAAAACCCTGCTGGGCTCTTGTGTCAGCGTGATTCTGACGGACCCCCGGCACACAGTTGCCACAATGAGCCATATCGTGCATGTGGGCGCGCCCAACGCGTCCAACCAATCCAATACCGCCTATGGCTCGGTGGCAATGACTCAAATGTTTGGCATGTTGCGCGCCAGGGGTATCAATCCTACGATGTGCGAGGCGTATGTGTTTGGTGGCGGCAATATGTTTCCGCAGATTTTCAATGCCAGAAATGTGGGTTCTGCCAACGCCAACTGGGTGTTGGACTTTTTGGATTCACAAGGCATAGCCGTTGTCGATCAGGAACTCGGTGGCAACGGCTACCGCAAAGTGTCCTGGACCGTGGGTCTGAAAGAGCCCTTAGTCGAAACCGTATTTGCAGAACAGGGTGCAGTCCATGGTGGTTAAGGTTTTTGTGGTGGACGACTCCGCCGTCGTGCGACAGGCTCTGGCCCACATGCTGGCCGGTAATGCCGAGGTTGAACTGGTGGGCAGTGCGCCTAACCCCTTGCTGGCGATGGATGCCATTCGCAAGTCATCGCCCGATGTATTGCTGCTTGATATTGAGATGCCGGGTATGGACGGTCTTACGTTTTTACGGCAGATCATGTCAAGCACACCTATTCCCACCGTTATTTGTTCAACCCTCTCTACAGAGGGAAGTCGTGTGGCGTTAGACGCCCTGTCTGCTGGAGCGGTGGCGGTTATGGCCAAGCCCAAGCTTGGGTTGAAGCAGTATCTGGACGATTCGCGTCGCGATATGGTGCAAACGCTGAAGATGGCGGCCCGCTCCAAACCGCGGGTGCGCCACACCCTGCCCGACGCGAACGCTGCGCAAGCCCTTGCCGGTCGTTCGCCGGTGCTTGCTAATGTGCATGCGTTTGCGATGAACAAGCCAGTAGTGATTGGCAGCTCTACCGGCGGTACGCAGGCGCTAGAGTTGGTGCTGACACATCTGCCGGCGGATGCTCCCGGTATTGCCATTACCCAGCACATGCCTGAAAAATTCACTGCCATGTACGCGCAACGTCTCAACGGCATTTGTGCCATGGCGGTGCGTGAAGCCAAAGAGGGTGACCGCCTGGAGCGCGGTGTTGCGCTGATTGCACCGGGTGGACTGCATATGCAATTGCGTAAAACGGCGGGTCAGTATTACGTGCATGTGCTCGATGGCCCGCCCGTCAATCGCCACAAGCCTTCGGTCGATGTATTGTTTAAATCAGCGGCGGAGTGCGCAGGGCGCGATGTGTTGGGCATCATCATGACCGGCATGGGCGACGATGGTGCGCGTGGCATGAAGGTGCTGCACGATGGCGGCGCCCGAACCATTGCGCAAAATGAAGAAACCTGTGTAGTGTTCGGTATGCCCAAAGAAGCCATCAAGCTGCAGGCGGTGGACGATATCCTGCCGCTCGAGCAGATTGCCCGGGCCATATTGCAATTTGATTCCCGCGCTTAGCTTTTAAAGGTCGGCTCCATCACGCCGCCGCACACTTTACCCCGACCGCTGTTCTTGGCCTGATAGAGCAGGTTGTCCGCCAGCGCGATTAAGCCCTGGGCATCACCGCCTGCACCCTGCTCACGGGTTGCAATGCCTACGCTGATCGTGATGACATCGGTAACGCTGGAGTCCTCGTGCGGGATTTGCTTTTCGCGAATCCTTCGCTCCAATTCATGCGCCATTGCAAGAGCGTCGTCGTATGAGGTTTCGGGCAGGATGCAGGCAAATTCTTCACCTCCATAGCGCGCCACCAGATCGGCAGGACGGCGAAGACATGACTTCAGTGCACTGGCAATGTTGCGCAGGGCATCGTCACCCGCTTGGTGGCCGTAGCGGTCGTTGTAACGCTTGAAGAAGTCGACATCCAGCAATATCAATGACAAGGGCGAGTTGTTACGCGCGGCACGGGACCATTCGGTTGCCAGCTGCTGGTCGAAATAGCGGCGGTTGAACACGCCGGACAGGCCATCCAGAAACACCAGCTGGCGCAGCAAATCGGATTGGAATTTCAGGGTCAGTTGGGTCTTGACCCGAGCCCTTACCACGTCGGGGTTCACCGGCTTGGCAATAAAGTCCACGGCGCCCACGCTTAAGCCATGCGTTTCCTGTGCGGCATCCGTGTGTGCGGTGACAAACATCACCGGGATGTGCCGCGTGGCTTCGTCAGCTTTGAGTCGAGTGCACACCTCAAAACCATCCATGCCTGGCATGACCACATCCAGCAAAATCAAATCGGGAGGATTGTTTTTGCAAATTGTCAGAGCCTGTGCGCCGCTCGTGGCCATGAAAACCTGGTAATCACTACCAAAGGCCTGATACATGACCTGAATATTGATGGGCTGATCATCCACCACCAATAGCTTTGGTTTGCCTCGCGCTCCTTCCAGCAATTGGGCTACAGGTGTCTCAAGATCAATCATGTTTTATTAAGAAGCGCTGAATTCACGAATCAGTTCACCGCATTGAACCACACCTCGCTCAAAATCAAAAGCGTACAAAGCCTCGTTTAAAGCACCTAAGCGCCCTTTGGCCGTTGCTCCATAGTCCCGCCAAAGCTGCTTATGCACGTCAATCGCGCGCATATCGCTTTGTATCAGCAATGACTCCAGCCGCCGCAGGTCAGCAATAAGGTCCCGCGGGCTACTTTGCGCGGCACCGTCTTGGGGTGCGGGAACAGGGGAGACATTCGCAGGTCTCTGGCCGGAAAATGCGGCCTCCAACGTTCGGGTAGTTGCCGCTACTGACTCGCCCACTTGCGTGCCAATGCGGCTCAAGTCCGCTGTATCTAGACCGCTGGCAGTGCCTATGGCTGCCTTGATTTCCAACTCACTTACCCGACAGCATTCGCCAAGGTGCACCGCACCGACAGTCAGTGAAAGCCCCTTGATAGTATGCAGGAGTCGCGCTGCCTCACTGAGGTCAGTTGCATGCAACATGGGCGCCAGTCGCGCAGGCAAGGTTTTTATCTCGGCCAGAAAAGACCTTGCCACCTGTTCATGCAGGGCGTGATTGCCTCCCAACAGTGTCAACGCGGCCGCCAGATCAATGGAGCCGGACGCCAACGTTTTGGCGTTATCGCTTGGGTCGTTCAATGGGTCCATCGGTGTGCTGGGTGTATTTGGCTGACACTGTAATAGATAAAGCGTAAACCTGATGCAGAAGCAGGCGCATACCGACGGGTGGACCTATGCTTTGACGCTCTTATGTAACAACTGGGCCCGCTTGCGTGTGAAAATGACCGGATAACTATCAGGAGACAAGTCCATGCCACGCCGCGCTACCAAAATTGTTGCCACCCTAGGGCCCGCTTCCAGCGATCCCGCCCTGTTGGAACAAATGATCCGTGCCGGGGTCAATGTTGTGCGGCTGAACTTTAGCCACGGCAAGGCGCAGGACCATATTGACCGGGCCCGCCTAGTGCGGGAAGCCGCCCAACGCGCCGGACGTGAAGTGTCCATCATGGCGGACCTGCAGGGCCCCAAAATCCGGGTCAGCAAATTTGCCGAGGGCAAGGTCTTTCTGGAACAAGGTCAAAAATTCATTCTCGATGCCAAACGCACCGAGCTGGGCGACGTCAACGCCGTTGGGCTGGATTACAAGGCGCTGCCGCAGGAAGTCAAAGCGGGCGATGTGCTTCTGCTGAATGACGGCCTGATTGTTATCACGGTGGACGCTGTTGTGGGCGAGGCCGTGCACACAACGGTCAAGCTCGGCGGTGAGCTGTCCAACAACAAGGGCATCAACAAACAAGGCGGCGGTCTGACCGCACCGGCGCTGACCGGCAAAGACATGGAAGACATCCGCACGGCCATGAGCTTTCAGGCTGACTATGTGGCGGTGAGCTTTCCCAAAAACGCCACCGACATGGAAATGGCGCGCCAGCTATGCAACGTGGCTGCCGCCGAGTTCAACCACAAGCCGGGCCTGATTGCCAAGATTGAGCGCGCCGAAGCCATACCTAAGCTTCTGGAAATTTTGCTGGCCAGCGACGGCATCATGGTGGCGCGCGGCGACCTGGCGGTCGAAGTGGGTAACGCCGCTGTACCCGCCCTGCAAAAACGCATGATCAAACTGGCACGGGAACACGACAAAGTAGTGATTACTGCCACGCAAATGATGGAGTCCATGATCACCAACCCGGTGCCTACCCGCGCTGAGGTCAGCGACGTGGCCAATGCGGTGCTGGATGGAACCGACGCAGTCATGCTGTCCGCCGAAACCGCCGCCGGCAAATACCCGCTTGAAACGGTGGTGGAAATGGCCAAAATCTGCCACGCCGCTGAAGGGGCAGAGGCACCTATGCTGGACGCAGACTTCACCGGCAAAACCTTTACCCGTATCGACCAGTCAATTGCCATGGGGGCACTGTTTACTGCCCATCACCTGGGTGCCAAAGCCATTGTGGCCATGACCGACAGCGGCTCCACCGCCCTGTGGATGAGCCGTCACCTGATACAAGTTCCGATTTATGCTCTGACGCCGCGTGTGGCCACGCAGCGCCGCATGACCTTGTACCGCAACGTGCGCCCCTTGCTGATGGATACCAGCGCAGACCGCGACACCGCCTTGCAAGACGCCGAAAACCACCTGAAAACCCGTGGCATTGTGCAAACTGGCGATGTGTATGCCATCACCTGCGGCGAACCGATGGGCGCGCCGGGGGGTACCAATATGCTCAAAATTTGTAGGGTGAGTTGACTGGAGCCATACGCGGACACTGCAAAGTCTGTAAGTTCGAGCGTTTGACCCCGGCGCTAAAATTGGTCACCGGTAAAAAGTTACCAAGCGGTTACCAAATGGGTGGCCCGTCGGATTTTCAACTTCCTTGGGATTAAAAATGGCACTCGTTTCGATGCGCGAACTTCTGGACCATGCTGCGGCCAATGGCTATGGCATTCCGGCTTTTAATGTCAACAACCTCGAACAGGTTCAGGCCGTTATGGAGGCCGCTAAAGAGGTGGGCGCTCCGGTCATCTTGCAGGCTAGCGCAGGTGCCCGTAAATATGCAGGTGAGCCGTTTATCAAACATCTGATCTCGGCAGCAATTGAAGCCTATCCAACCATTCCTTTGGTCATGCATCAGGACCATGGACAAAGCCCGGACGTCTGTCAGGGTGCGATCAATCTGGGCTTTAGCTCGGTGATGATGGACGGCAGTCTGGAAGCAGATGGCAAGAGCATCGCCAGCTACGAGTACAACGTGGAAGTCACTAAAAAAGTGGTCGCCATGGCGCATGCCACGGGCGTAACCGTCGAGGGTGAATTGGGCTGCTTGGGATCCCTGGAAACCATGAAGGGCGACAAAGAAGATGGCCACGGCACTGACGCCACCATGACCATGGAGCAGTTGCTCACCGACCCCGAGCAGGCCGCCGACTTCGTGAAACAAACCCAGTTGGATGCGCTGGCCATTGCCATCGGCACCAGCCACGGAGCTTACAAGTTCACCCGCAAGCCCACAGGCGACATTCTGGCCATTGAGCGCATCAAGGAAATCAATCGCCGCCTGCCCAACACCCATCTGGTGATGCATGGCTCCAGCAGCGTGCCGCAAGACCTGTTGGCCATCATCAACCAGTACGGCGGCAAGATGAAAGAGACCTACGGTGTGCCAGTGGAAGAAATCCAAAAGGCCATCAAGTTTGGCGTGCGCAAGATCAACATCGATACCGATATCCGACTGGCCATGACTGCTGCCGTGCGCAAGTTTCTGTCCGAGAACCCGGACAAGTTTGACGCCCGGGAATGGCTCAAACCCGCCCGCGAAGCGGCCAAACAAATCTGCAAACAGCGCTATCTGCAATTCGGCTGCGAAGGCCAGGCTGGCAAAATTAAGGGTGACAGCCTGAGCGTGATTGCCGCCAAGTACAGCCGTGGTGAATTAGCCCAGCTGGTGCAATAAGCCCAAAGGCGCACAGAGCGTACGCTGCAAGATTGCGATAATTCAAGGCCCGCCGCAAACCCGCATGGTTTGCGGCGGGCCTTTTTAATCCCGGGACACCATGACTTCTGCATTGCACACTTCCGCCCTTTCTCTGCCACTGCTTGCCCGTGGCAAGGTCCGCGACAACTACGCCGTGGGTGACGACCGCATCCTCATGGTTGCCAGCGATCGGCTATCGGCCTTTGACGTCATCATGGGCGAACCCATTCCGGGCAAAGGCGCGCTACTGACCCAGATGGCATTATTTTGGTTCGACAAGCTCGGCCCCAATGGCGCCAACATTTGCCCCAACCATTTGACTGGCGAAGCGCCGGAGAGCGCTGTTACACCCGCCGAAGCGCCGCAAGTGGTCGGTCGCTCGATGCTGGTCAAGCGCCTCAAACCCCTGCCAGTGGAAGCGGTGGTGCGTGGCTATCTGGCTGGCAGCGGCTGGAAGGAATACCAGGAAAACGGCGCGGTGTGTGGCGTCAAACTTCCCGCCGGCTTGAAGAACGCCTCGCGCCTGCCGGAACCCATTTACACACCGGCCGCCAAAGCCGCAGTCGGTGACCATGATGAGAACATCACGTTTGAAAAAACGGTTGAAATGATCGGGTTGGAACTAGCCACGCAAATCCGTGACATCAGCATCCGCATCTACAAAGCGGCATACGAGATTGCCTTGACGAAGGGCATCATCATTGCCGACACCAAGTTTGAATTCGGGCTGGATAAGGACGGTACCTTGACGCTGATGGACGAAGTGCTGACGCCGGATTCTTCACGTTTTTGGCCGCAGGAAAGTTATGTTGAGGGCACCAACCCGCCGAGCTACGATAAGCAGTTTGTGCGCGACTGGCTCGAGCAGGCGCAGGTAGACGGAAAGCCCTGGAGCAAAACCCCGCCGGCACCGCGTGTACCTAATGAGGTAATTGCAAAAACGGCTGCCAAGTACCAGGAAGCGCTGGCACGACTGACCGCATAGCCATTGCTGGACTAAACCGTGGTCGCGACTAACGCGTCCTTAAAGCTGTGAGTGCCAGCCGCACCTCACTTGCATTGGAGTACATACGTGGTGGCAGATAAATCATTTACCGGGCCGCGCATTGCAGTCGGTGTTTGTGGTTTGCTGTGACCTATAGCAATGCAGTGCGGCACTTGGTAAAAGCAGATTTTGGTCGTTACCCGGCCAATCTGAACTGCCTCAAAGAAAATGTCAAAACGGGACCCGCGCTTAAATCAACTTTACGGCAGAACAGAAAAAAAACGGCCGCAAAGCGGCCGTTTTGCTATATAAAAAACGAGAACCCGCCGTCCTTGTAAGCGATGTTTAGAAGCTGTAACCCAAAGCCACAATGAACACGGATGGACGGAACGAAATATCTACTTTGCGTTCAATGCCCAGCGTATTGGTGGTGATCACCGATTGAACTTGGGCAGTAGAGTAAGTGCCTGACATTGACCATTGCTTGTCAAACTTGTAAACCGCACCAGCCTGCCATGCCAAACCCCAGGAGTCCGACAACTTGATGTTGGTCGGCCCACCGTTGATAGCGTCGTTGGCTGGCGTCGATTCGGTTTTGTCAAATTGTGTGTAGTTGATACCGCCGCCGACAAACGGACGGAACTTGCCGCCAGCGTCACCGAATTTGTAGTTAGCAAACAATGTGGGCGCAACCTGCCGCACCTTACTAATGATTACGCCATCCTGTGTCGCAACACTGTTCGGCAGCGCCGACGCATTGGTCACCTTGAGCGCCACATCGTGGGTGGGGGGCAGGCCCAACGCCAGTTGCAAATCCCATTGATCGTTGATCTCGCGGGCGATGCTGAAAAACAGCGTGGTCTGCGGCTTCACCGTCAGGCTGATTGCGCCCAGGGGCGTCAAGGCACCTGTTGCCGTGCCGGCAGAGGAGTTGGGATCCACATAAGCACCACCGACTTGCACGGTGTACTGCGCCATGGCACTGCTTGCGAACAGGGTTCCAACGGCAATCAGCGACAGAGAAAGAATAGATTTTTTCATGTTGTTTGCTCCGTCTGTTTAGAACGCTGGGTTGGCGAAGTAACCAGCTGCAGCCTTAACGCAGAAGGGAACCAGACCGGTGTGGTACGCCGCTAGCACAGCTTTGAACGCTGTAACTTGCGCCTGTAAAGCGGGCTGGCCAGCAGTTAAAGCGGCTGTATATGCGCTTGTAAAGGTAGTGCTTGTTGTGCCACTGTACTTTGCAGTGAAGCCAGTTTTTAGGAGGTAGAACGGGTCTAAGGTCGGGCTAGTTACGCCACCGGCATTGGTATCCATGTTGACTTCGGTGACGGCAGCAGCCGTAACTGCCGCCGCATTGGTGGTCCACGTGGTTTTAAGGGTGGTCGTGTTGGTACTGTAGTACACCACCGGATCGCCACCGCCACCACATAGCATGGTGGGTCCTAATGGAGTTGGTACGGTTATGGTCAGATCATTAGCTTTGAGTGCAATGCGCAGCGCGTTTGTCGGCGCGGCGGCAGTTGCTGGTGTGAATGCATCACCCACATAGGCGAGACGGTAGTTATCGCTAATTAGGAACGGCGAACCAAAACCACCCGACCACAGTGCAGTTTGGGAAGCGCTGGGTGTACCTCCACCGGGTAATGTGGTGGGCGGACTGATCGCTTGCAAAGTTGGGATCGTAGATGCGCCATTGAACAATGCCGCATCGGGGACAACATTGTTCGCGGCTACGGCATCATAAGAAAGCGCGCCCGGAAAATAGGACTCTATACCGCTGGCGTACGCGCTGCTGTATACGTTGCTGGTGCTTGCATAAATGTTCGAATATTTCTTCTGATACGCCGTCAATAGCATTGGCATGAAGCGCGTACTACCGGCATCCACCGCACCACCAACAACCTGGTCGCCAAACGATAGCATTGCATACGGACCTGACATGGGGGCTGCAGCTTTAACCGCGAGGTTCAGGCTTGCCAGATTTGTGGCTGCTGTGGGATCAGTCTTCATGTACTTTTGGGTAGCCAATGCAACATGTCCGCCTTGCGAGTAACCGGAGATAAACACCTTGCCATTAGTGCTGGGGTGGGAAATCAATGTGGGTAGTGCACTATTTGCAGCAAGCAATGCGTAATACATGTCTTTGCTTTCTTGATCGGCCACCAAATATGGGTGGTAGCTTGCGCTCGACGCGTCATAACCCACAAAATTTGGTGCGACCACAATGTAGCCATTTGCGGCGTAGATGGAACCTAAAACCTGAGTCTCGCTATAGGCAGGGTTGTTACTGTCAGCCCAATCTGCTAAGTTGTAGCGCTTCTCGATATTTGTACCGTGGGCGTGCACAACAATGGGGAAGGGACCAGCGCAACCTGTTGGAATCATCAGAGCGGCTGATGCAATAACTGTATTTCCATTGCCATCTACAGTGCCATATTTGACGTAATTGACATCAACACCGCACTTAACCGTTCCTGTGGGTGATCCCGTAGAAAGCTGCAGCAGCCCTTGGCCATCAGACGAAGCATTGAGTTTGGCCGTGTAGTCTGCCGACGTTAATGACGTGATGCGCGGTGGAGGCGATTGCGCTAATTGACCTGGGCTGGGACTTGAATTCTGTGTTCCGGTGGCGCTATCACTGCCGCCTCCGCCGCACGCTGCTACGAGAAGCGAGGCACCAACTGCCGCCCACGCTGTAAATATAGTTTTCATCCAACTTCTCCAAAAAAAGGACTAACGGTAAAAAAGTACGACCGTGCTAATTCCGAAATCCAATCATCGTCGCGAGGATGATTTGCGAAGAGAGGGTAAACACTGAAAGTAATGTGTGAATCGGCGAAAAAGTAACAAAATAGTTTCGTTTTTCTAGACTCACACACCTAAAAAAACAGGTGATAAATCGGCACCCAAAGCGCCAATACTTTTAGTTCAGTGCCATGCTGAGCTTGCGGCGGTAGGCGGCTACCAGCTGAGCTTGCGGATCTTGCTCAGCCACGACTTTCCCTGCAATTTCAATGCCGCCCGCAGTTTTGCCCGTGTCCTGCATACCGGCTTTGGGCTTGGGCGGAGTGAGCAGTTCGAGAATGGCGACATAGGTTTTGCGCGGCACGGCTTCCCCCCAAGCTTTGTCGCGCATGATGATCTCCAACAGCTCGTCCATCGACGCAGTCCATTCACCCGCCACCATCAGTAGGCGGGCCTTAGCAAGTCGGGCGTCAAAGTCGCGCTTGTTAGCGGCAATCAAAGCGTCAAACTGCTCGAGCTTCCAGCCACCGCGGGCGTCGGTCGTCACAAACTTGATGGCATCCAGAAAATGGAGCAGGGCGTCAAAGCGCAACTGACGAGGGATTT
Source organism: Comamonadaceae bacterium (assembly GCA_947373605.1). Taxonomy (GTDB): domain Bacteria; phylum Pseudomonadota; class Gammaproteobacteria; order Burkholderiales; family Burkholderiaceae_C; genus Allorhodoferax. The sequence goes on along the minus strand of CANBYM010000002.1, from coordinate 24,206 downwards.
CGGCCAACGCAGGAGCCAGCGCGGCCTCGGCGTCTTCGAGCATATTGTTCTGGATGAGGAGCTTGACGTAATCAAAGCGAGCATCGTCGTTGCCGGGATTAATGCTCAAGGCTTCGTGGAGCTTGTGCAATGCGGCTTGCGGGTCACCGGCGGCGAGCAACGCTTGCGCATCGTCGGCATCCTCTTGTGCTTCCAGCGCATCTGCAGCGGGCACGTGCTTGTCCAGGAAGGTACGGATTTGTCCTTCCGGTACCGCGCCCATGAAGCCGTCAGCGGGCTTACCGCTAATCATCAAGACGCAGGTCGGAATACTGCGAATGCCAAACGCCTGGCTGAGTTCCTGCTCTTGGTCGGAGTCAATTTTGACCAGTTTGAAGCGTCCTTCATAGGCCTCTTCCATCTTCTCCAGCAATGGGCCGATCACTTTGCAGGGACCGCACCAGGGGGCCCAGAAGTCCACCAGCACCGGCACCTGATGCGAGGCGGCGACGACTTCGGCTTCAAAATTTTCAATGGTGACGTTAATCATGATGGGCAGTTCCGGGGGTAAACGTAAAATTGGCGGATGAAAAACATCCAAGTAGGCGTCGTCATGGGATCCAGCTCCGACTGGGAGACCATGCAACATGCAGTGCAGATTCTCCAACAGTTTGGCATTCGCTTCGAGGCGAAAGTGGTTTCTGCCCACCGCATGCCCGACGAAATGTTTGTCTACGCTGAGCTGGCAGCCGAGCGCGGCCTGCAATGCATCATTGCCGGCGCGGGCGGCGCGGCACATCTGCCGGGCATGTTGGCAGCCAAAACCACGGTCCCGGTGCTGGGTGTACCGGTACCCAGCAAGCATTTGAGCGGCGTGGATTCTTTGCACAGCATTGTGCAGATGCCCAAGGGCATTCCGGTGGCCACGTTTGCGATCGGAGCGGCCGGAGCGGCCAATGCTGCCCTATTCGCCATCGCCATGATGGCCAACGGCAACCCCGATTTGCGTCTGGAGCTTGATGCATTCCGCCGGGACCAGACCCAGACCGCTGCCAACATGGCCCTGCCCATTGCCGGCAGCCCATCCTGATGACAGATTCCACCAATGGGGCTTTGCAGCCGGGCGGAGCCAAAGATATGACGCTAGGCGGGCCCAAGGAAATGACGCTAGGCGTCATGGGCGGTGGCCAGTTGGGCCGAATGTTTGTCCATGCTGCGCAGCGCATGGGGTACTTCACGGCGGTACTGGACCCCGATCCGGTCAGTCCGGCGGGCCGCGTTAGCCATCACCATATTCAGACCGCGTACACCGACCCTGAAGGGCTGGAGCGTCTGGCGCAAGTTTCGGCTGCCATTACGACCGAATTCGAAAACGTCCCCGCCCCCGCGCTGGCCACGTTAGCGAAAACCCGTCCGGTGGCCCCCGGTGCAGCAGCGGTTGCGATTGCACAGGACCGCGCGCAGGAAAAAGCCCACTTTGTGAAGTGTGGCGTGCCGTGCGCGCCCTACGCGGTCATAGAAACTGCCGCTCAGCTGGCTGCGGTGGCTGGCGATCTGCTGCCCGGTATTCTGAAGACGGCACGCATGGGCTACGACGGCAAAGGCCAGGTGCGCGTGCGTACCCGTGCCGAGTTGATCGCCGCGTGGGACGACTTGAAAAACGTCGCTTGCGTGCTGGAAAAAATGTTGCCCTTGCAGCTGGAATGTTCGGTAATCGTGGCGCGCGGCGCTGCTGGCGACTGCGTCAATCTGCCTGTGCAGCGCAATCTGCACCGCGACGGCATTCTGGCGGTTACCGAGGTCTATGAAGGCAATGTCAGCCCGGCAATTGCAGCACGCGCCGTAGCCGCTGCCAAAGCCATCGCGCAAGAGCTGAACTATGTCGGCGTTCTATGCGTAGAGTTTTTTGTGTTGGACGAATCCGACCCCGCTGCGCGTAACCTGGGTGGCCTGGTGGTCAATGAAATTGCTCCACGCCCGCACAACAGCGGCCACTACAGCATGGACGCCTGCGACGTGTCGCAGTTTGAGTTGCAGGTGCGCACTCTGGCCAATTTGCCGTTAGTGCAACCGCGTCAACACAGCCCGACAATCATGCTCAATCTATTGGGGGACATCTGGCCCGATGGCGATGCGCCGCCTTGGGAAGCCGTACTTGCATTGCCCGGTGCGCATTTGCATTTGTACGGCAAGCTCAAAGCCAGCAAAGGCCGCAAGATGGGCCACCTGAACATTACCGGCGCCAGCATTACGCAGGTACGTGCGACTGCGCTGCAGGCCGCAGCTATTCTGGGCATTGCGCCGTTTTGAAGCTTGATGTGAGCGCAACACCATGATCGTTTCCGCTTATCTGTTTGCTGACGGTGTGGAGCTGGCTGACGATACCTTGGCACAGTGCGCTGCAACCTTGCGCAAGGGCGGCCTGATTGGTTTGCCCACCGAGACGGTATACGGACTGGGGGCGGACGCCGACAATGCGACCGCCGTGGCTCAGGTGTTTGCCGCCAAGGGGCGCCCTTCGGATCATCCTTTGATCGTGCATATTGCGGCGTTTGATGGTGGCATGTCCGGAGTAGCGCACTACGCAACGCGCGTACCCGCATTTGCGCAGCAACTCATGTCGGCGTTTTGGCCCGGCCCTTTGACACTCATTCTGCCGCGCCGGGACGGTGTAGGCGCCGCCTCTGCAGGCGGGCAAAACACCATTGGAATTCGTTGTCCATCGCACCCCGTCGCACAGGCGTTGCTGAGCACATTGCGTAAGCCGCAAGAGGGCGAGGCTGTGGTGTGGGGCATTGCCGCACCAAGCGCCAATCGCTTCGGGCGGGTCAGTCCTACCACTGCTGCCCACGTAGAAAGCGAGCTTGGCAGCAGCGCAGAGGACAGCCTGTTAATTCTGGACGGCGGCCCCTGCGAAATGGGCATAGAGTCCACCATCATTGATTGCACGCGCGGTGCGCCGGTGCTGTTGCGTCCGGGCTCTATTACGAGCGCTCAGGTGGAAGAAGCCTGCGGGCGCAAGTTACTGAGCCAAGACGAGTTGGAACTGCTGGAGACGCAAGGTTTGACCGCGCCACGCGCATCGGGCACGCTGGAGTCGCATTACGCACCTGCTGCCAAAGTGCGCTTGATGGATGCTAAAGCGCTACAACAGGCGCTCGACATGCTGGGCGCAGACCTGGACACCAGCACGAATGTAGCGGCTGCGCGCCCATCCATTGCGGTCTATGCCCGCGCGCCACTCAAAACAAAATCAAAGCAGATTTTGCTCCGCGCCATGCCCACCGATGCTGCGGTCGCTGCGCATGAATTGTTCTCCATACTGCGCGAACTGGACGACCATGGCGTCAAGCTGATCTGGGTTGAAACCCCGCCCGATGCCATAGCGTGGGACGGTGTGCGCGACAGGCTGCAACGCGCCAGCGCGTGAGCGGACGCGCAAGCGGGCCTAGCGGTAGCGGATCTTCATCCACAAAATAAAGCTGGCCAGTGCGGTGGTGATGGCGTTGGCAATAACGATGGGCCAGGCACCGAGCAGAATTCCATAGAGCAGCCACAGCGACACACCCAGCGTAAACACGCTGTACATGCCCAGCGAGATGCCGCTTACGTCTTTGGTGCGGAAGGTCTGCAGCGCCTGCGGCAGGAATGACGCAGTGGTCATGCTGGCGGCGATGTAGCCAATGAGGTTAGTGAGTTCCATAAACGGCTATTTTTCGTCTTTCACGGTCCATTCCACCAGGGTTTCCATGGCGGCACGGGCGGCGTCGGTGTTGGCGTTCGCGTGGTTGATGATGGCGGCCAGCACATAGCGCTTTCCGCTGGCCCCGTCCACGTAGCCGGCGCGTGCAATGGCGTTTGACAAGGTGCCAGTCTTTAAATGGGCGCTGCCTGCTGAGCGCAACTTGAAGCGCTTGAGCGTGCCGTCCACACCCGTGATGGGCAATGAACTCATCAGCTCCGACATATACGGCGAGCGGTACGCCGTTTGCAGCAAACGTCCCAGCGCCTGTGTGCTGATGCGTTCGTTGCGTGACAGGCCTGAGCCGTTGTCTAGCACTGGTACATCATCCGCGCTGATGCGCTCCTTCCACCAGCGCTGTGCCACCGCGCGCGATGTTGCAAAGCTGCCAGCCACCCCAGGCAATTCGCCGGGCAACACATTCGTGTCCGGGTTAAAGGCTGCCAATGGTACGGCGCGACCCAAAGTTAAAAACACCTGCTGTGCCATGACGTTGTTGCTGAATTTGTTGATGTCCCGGATGACTTCGGCCAGGGTTGCGGACGTGGACTCGAAGCTGGGTTTGGCGTTTTGCAAATTACTCGGCACGCTGCCGAAGCGAACGCTGCCACTTAGCTTGCCACCCATCTCCAGCCACATGCCCTGAATGGCGCGGGTGCCATAGCTCTTTGGGTCCGAATAGGCCACAGGCCAGACTTTTTCTCCGCAGCCTGCGGGATAGACGCCGGCAAAGCGGATGCGTGTGACGTCAGAAAAATCCGCTTTGAGTGCACCACGGTAGTCACCGCAATCTGCGGCGGTAACAGGCGCACTGAGCGGCACAATGCCTTGTGTTTGCACACCAGAAAGCGGGGGGTCAAACTGCACTTGTGCGGTCCCGCTGGTGCGGTCCGGTGTGAAGGTCATGACCACGGCTTTGTAGTTGATTAGCAGCGCATCGGGCGCAGCGTTGTAGGGGCGCAGCGGCTCGCCATCAAAACTGGCGGGGTCGGCATCGGGTATTTCAAACACCGTGCGGTCGAGCACGATGTCCCCGTTAATGGATTTAATGCCAACGCCCTGCAGGCGCCGCAACAGCAACCACACGCGTTCCAGCACCAGCTTGGGGTCGCCCTGGCCTTTGATGTAAACATTGCCGGTCAAGGTGCCGTCGCGCACACTCCCGTCCACAAACACCGGTGTACTCCACGTATAGGCCGGACCCAGCAGGTCCAGCGCGGCAAAGGTGGTGACTAGCTTCATCACCGACGCCGGGTTCATCGGAAAGGTGCTGCGGTGGTTGACGCGGGCGGGCGCCTTGCTGTCGCGATCCGCGTCCATTACCAGCACGGACACGGCATCGCGTGGAATTTTTGCGCGGGCCAGTGCCGCATCAACTTCCGGCGGGAGATTTTGGGCATGCAGAGCCGACATCAGGCCCAAACCCAGTAGCACAGAGGAAAAACGCATGACGCATTATCCGGCCCCCAAGCCTTGTTCATTGAGATGTACCGCGATAATCAGGAGATGATTTCCACGATTCACCGCGCCAGCACCGCACTTTCCGCCAAAACAGGCGGGGCCATCGCGGCGGCGGTGACGGTGTTGATCTGGACCGGATTCATCGTCGTTGCGCGTCTGTTTGCCGATCCCGGTCGTGCCCCCACGCTCACCCCGTTTGACATTGTGTACATCCGCACTATTGGTGCTGCCTGTGTGTTGTTGCCGGTAGGTTGGGTGCTCAATCAACGCGCACGACGCAACCAGTTGCTGGCAGGCAATGCTTTGGCTGAAGGTTCGCTTTTCGGCTTTTCACCGTTGCCGCTAAAAGTAACTTTGCAATGCGGCGTGTTCGGCGGCTTGCTATACGCTTTGCTGGCCTACAGCGGCTTTGTGTTCGCACCTGCTGCCCATGCTTCTGTGCTGCTGCCTGGCAGCCTGCCGTTTTGGACTGCGCTGCTGGCATGGGCCATTCTTGGCGACCGCATTACGCCCACGCGCGCGCTGGGGTTGGCCCTGATCGTTGCGGGTGACCTGTTGGTGGGAGGTGCCAGTTTGTTGCACGCGTTGGATGGGGGGAATGCTTGGCGGGGCGATGTGTTGTTTATGGCCGCTTCGCTGGTGTGGTCGGTTTACAGCGTACTGGTGCGCCGCTATGGACTGCAAGCGGTGCACGCCACCACAGCGATTACGGTGTTCGCCTTTTTTACATTTGTGCCGGCTTACACCGTGGCGGTGTTGCAGGGCTGGATAGTGGGTCATGTTTTTACGGCACCCATGCACGATGTGGTGGCCCAGCTCCTGATGCAGGGCGTCCTCTCGGTGGTGGTATCGGGCATCACCTTTAACCTGATGATTCGCTATTACGGCCCGGTACGTTCCACCATGCTGACAGCGGTGGTACCCGGCCTTTCCGCATTGGCTGCCGCGCTTTTTCTGGGTGAGCCTTTGCCGTGGAATGTGCTGCTGGGCCTGACACTGGTCACTGCAGGTATTGTGTTCGGCGTACGTAAGGCGATCAATGCTGCGGGTGGCAAACCATGAAACTGCTGGCCTTTGACACGAGCACCGATGTGATGTCGATCGCGGTTACTCGCACCGTTGATGGTGCGCTGCAGGTCTGGGAATACACCGGCGCCGGGGGCGCCAAAGCCTCGCTGACGTTGATCCCGATAGCGCTGGATTTGCTAAAGCAAGCCGGGCTTACGCTGCGCGAACTCGACGCGATTTGTTTTGGATCCGGACCCGGTTCATTTACTGGGCTGCGCACCGCGTGTGCTGTGGCGCAGGGGTTGGCGTTTGGCGCAGAGCGGCAGGTGTTGCCGGTCAATTCCTTGCTCGCGGTGGCCGAAGATGCGCGCTATCGCCATTTCGCAAGCAATGCGTCGGCGCAGGTCACTGCGGTGCTGGATGCGCGTATGAATGAAATGTACGCCGCAAGTTTTTCCTGGAATGGCAGTGTCTGGATGGAGCGCAGCGCCAGCGGGCTGGTCAAGCCCGAAGACTTTCGTTTATTGACTTCGGACATGCAATTGGCCGGAAATGTGTTTGCCGAATATGGAGCGCGCCTCAAAGGTGTGCCTCCAAATACCAAGCAATTTGAAGCGCTGCCCACCGCGGCCGCCATGCTGCGTCTGGCCCCGATCTTGCTGGCTGCCGGCGCTGCGGTTGCGCCGGACGATGCGCTGCCGGTCTACATTCGCGACAATGTGGCCCAAACAACCGCAGAGCGAACAGCCATTAAAGAGGCAAAAGCCGCTTTGCAAAGCGAAATCAAGGTATGAGCGCCCAACTCAACGCATTTCTTCAGACCGCCGAAGTGTCTTTCGAGCCATTGCTGGCCGACAGGCTGGACGAGGTCATGCGCGTGGAGCAGCGGGCGTACGCGCATCCGTGGACACGGGCCAATTTCCTGGATGCCTTGCACTCAGGTTATCAGGCGCAAATGTTGATGGCCGACGGTGAAATCATCGGCTACTTTGTGGCGATGAAAGGCGTGGACGAAGTGCATTTACTCAACATTACCGTGACACCCCATTACCAGGGCCAGGGGTGGGCCAAGGTGATTCTGGAGGCGCTGGCTATCTGGGCGCGCGGTCAGGATGCACACTGGCTGTGGCTGGAAGTGCGTACCGGCAATGAGCGTGCTTTGCGCGCTTACCTGTCATTCGGCTTTGCAAAAATGGGCTTGCGCAAAGCGTACTACCCTGCCGCAAACGGTCAGCGTGAAGACGCTATTGTGATGAGCAAGCGCTTGTAATCGGACTGACGCACCATGGCCCTTGAACTGGATGAACGCCAACGCGCCATGCTGCAGGAAATGGGTGTGCGCGTGTGGCTGCCCGGCACCGCCTTCGCGCTTGCGCCGGAAGCCATTGCGGGAAGCGCACAGGCACCGGTTGCAGAGCGCCGCGCACCGCCGGTGGGCTCCGCTGCGCCATCTCCGGTCGTTGCACAGCCCGGCGCAAGGGCAGTCCCTCCAGCCAACGCCAAACCGGCATCGGTAATTTCAGTACCTGTTGCGGTACCGGTTTCTGGTGCCGGTGCGCCGGACGTAAGCGCACTGGATTGGTCGGATCTGGTCGAAGCGGCTGCGACCTGCCGTTCCTGCGGCATGTGCGCGGGGCGCAAGAACACGACTTTGCAGGCGCCTTCAAACGCGCAGGGCTGGCAAGGCCAGGCACATTGGATGGTGGTGGGCGACCCGCCCGATGAAGACGAAGACGCGGCTGGCAACGCCTTTTCCGACGCCAGCGGTGCGTTGCTCACCAACATGCTCAAGGCCATCCAATTGGTGCGCATTAATGACGGCAACAGTGCGAATGGCAACATGACCCGCGATGCTGTGCCGCCGCAAAACGCAGCCTATGTGACCAACGTAGTCAAATGCCGCGCCCCGCATGGCGTTGTGCCGCAAGCAGCAGATCTTGCGCAATGCGCCGCATACCTACAGCGCGAGATTGCGCTGGTCCGGCCCAAAATCATTGTGGCCATGGGCCGCTTTGCCAACCAGTTGCTGCTCAGCGAAACCCCTGAACAGGTCAACCTACCGCTGGGTAAATTGCGCGGTGCGGTGTATCGCTATCAGGGCGTGGCGGTGGTGGTTACTTACCACCCCAGAACCTTGATGCGCAACAGCGCCGACAAGGCCAAAGCCTGGGCGGATTTGTGTCTGGCAGCGGACACGGTGGACGCCATTGCCGACTGATCAGCCAACCCTGGTTTATTAATTATTATTTCTCGCAAACGATATGACCCAAGCCACCAGCTTTCTGGACCAACTGCGTACTGCAGAGCGTGAAAACCAATCACTGTTGTGCGTGGGGCTGGACCCTGAACCGTCAAAATTTCCCGCCGCCTACAAGGGCGATGCTTCCCGTATTTTCGATTTTTGTGCGGCCATCGTGGACGCCACGGCCGATCTGGTCATCGCCTTCAAGCCGCAGATCGCCTACTTCGCGGCCTATCGCGCCGAAGACCAGCTGGAACGCCTGGTGGCCCATATGCGCAAAGTGGCGCCGCATGTACCGGTCATTCTGGATGCCAAGCGTGGCGACATCGGCAGCACCGCCGAGCAATACGCCAAGGAGGCGTTTGAGCGCTATGGAGCCGATTGCGTCACGCTTTCCCCCTTTATGGGCTTTGATTCGGTGCAGCCCTACTTGAAGTACCACGGCAAAGGCGCGTTTTTGTTGTGCCGCACGTCAAATCCCGGCGGCGACGATTTGCAAAACCAGCATCTGGCTGATGTGGCCGGCAAGCCCACCCTGTTTGAACACATTGCCTCGCTGGTGCAGGGCCCGTGGAACACCAACGGCCAACTCGGTCTGGTGGTCGGCGCAACCTATCCGGCAGAAATCGAGCGCGTGCGCAAAGTGGCGCCCACCGTACCCTTGCTCATTCCCGGCGTGGGCGCACAAGGCGGGGATGCAATAGCCACTGTCAAGGCCGGCTATCGCGCTGCCAATGGCCAGACGACCGCGCCCATTGTGGTCAATTCTTCGCGTGCGGTGCTCTATGCCTCAGCCGGAGACGACTTTGCGCAAGCCGCGCGTGCTGTGGCTAGCGCCACGCGCGAGCAGTTGCGTCTGGCCCAAATGAATGCAGGCGCGTAACAATTTGCAATAGCGGTTTGAAATTCCAAGGTCTGGCTGTACGCTGGGACGCTTAAAGGGCGCGTAAATCGCGGCCTTTTTTATTGGACGGACCGATCATGACTGCACTCACTGCCGAGTTGAATGCCCCCGCGCAAGAGGAATTGCGCGACGAAAGTGCTTCAATTCACGAACCCGCACCGCCGCCTATAGGCCGGATGGCTGCAGCAGCGCTGGCGGGTGGTGCGTTGGCGGCCTGTGGCGGCGGTGGAGGCACATCTTCCGCAGGGAGCAGCCTTGGTACCGCGAGCAGCGGAGCGTCTAATTTTGCGTACGCTACTCCGGCAAGCGATCAGGAAGCAGCGCGCTTCTTGTTGCAAGCGCAGTTCTCTGCAAGCGATGCGGAAGTCGCAGTCGTCAGGTCGCAAGGTTATGCCGGGTGGCTGAAAAGCCAAATGGCGATTTCAAACGGTCAGTCCGGTACCGCGTGGCTTGACAGTGAAGGCTACTCGGTTCCCGACAGCAATCGCAATTACTTCAATCCAAGCTACGCCGACCCCATGATCTGGAATCAGATCCTGGCCTCACCTGACGCGCCCCGCAGGCGAATGGCACTGGCTCTTTCTGAAATTTTTGTAGCGTCTACCGACGTGATGACAGGCTACTGGCCGCATTACGTCATGGCGCGGTATTGGGATGTCTTGTGCATGAATGCATTTGGCAACTACCGCACGCTGCTGGAGGCGATCACACTCAATTTGGCGATGGGGAACTTCCTCAACACACGCGGCAACAAAAAAGCCGATGGCCACGGTAGCGCACCCGATGAAAACTATGCCCGCGAGGTCATGCAGCTGTTTTCCATCGGACTGGTATTGCTCAACCTGGATGGAACGCCCAAGCTGGACGCCAATGGTGCAACCATCAGCACCTACAGCAATGCAGACATTACCGAGGTGGCTAAGGTATTCACGGGTTATGACACCGATTACAGCCAGAGTACGGTAACCACCCCGATCGTCCAGCCGGGCGGTGGAACGGATAACGTTCCGAATACGGTATTCACTCAGTTGCCCATGGTGCAGGTACAAAACAGCCGCTACCACTCGCCGGAGTCGATCAACTTTTTTCAGAATGTGCCGGGCTTGCCCGCGGTATCGCTGCCGGCGGGAACATCCGCTGCAGTGGCGCTCAAGACCACGCTGGACGCGCTCTTTAACCACCCCAACAATCCCCCATTCATCAGCAAGCAGCTGATTCAGCGCCTTGTCACCAGCAACCCCAGCCCGGCCTACGTGCAGCGCGTTGCAAGCATTTACGTCAACAACGGTCAGGGCTTGCGCGGCGACTTGGCGGCGGTCTACGCGGCCATCCTGCAGGACGATGAGGCGCGCGGCCCTTCAGCCCTGACCGGCACACAATCCGGCAAGTTGCGCGAGCCCATGGTGCGCTTCACGCAGTGGGCGCGCACGTTTGGTGTTAGCTCGATTAGCGGCGGTTGGAAGCTGGGTGACTTGAGCGACGCCGGGACGCGGCTGGGGCAAAGTCCGTTACGTTCTCCGACAGTGTTTAATTTTTTCCGGCCCGGCTACGTACTGCCCGGCACGACAGCGCTCGCCGCCGGTGCCGTGGTACCCGAATTTCAACTGGTTAACGAATCCAGTGTTGCCGGCTATCTGAACTTTATGCAGACCACCATCGACACAGGAATCACCTACTACGATTCCGCCACCAACTCCAATATCCTTGAGTTCAAGGCCGCCTACACCGCCGAAATTGCGCTAGCGGAAAGCCCCACGCGCGCGAGTCCTGGCGACCTGATCAACCGTATTAATTTACTTCTCAGCGGAGGACAGCTATCTGCGGCAACGGTCACCACGATCACAACTGCTGTGGGCACGATGGCAGGAACCGTCACCGGCAACGCCACACAGACCGCCACCAACCTGCGAAAGCGCGTATGTGCCACGGTGCTGATGGTGATGGCATCTGCCGAATACCTCATTCAAAAGTAGAGGGCGACCATGTACCTGCTTAAACCCGAACTGCATAGCCGCCGCGCATTCCTCAAGCGTACCGGCCAACTCGCAATTTCCGGCGCTGCTTTGCCGATGGCGATGAACCTTGCGGCCTTAGGCGAGGCGGCCGCCTTTAACAACCCTGGCGACTACAAGGCACTAGTGTGTGTTTTTCTCTATGGGGCCAATGACTTCGCCAATACCGTAGTGACCTACGACAACCCGAGTTATGCGCAGTACTTGGCCATCCGGGGTGCGTACACGGCTTCTGGTGGTCTGGCCTTGCCGCAAGCCGACTTGGCCTCCACACTGCTGACCCCAACCACCGTGCCTGTAGATTCCTTGGGTGTAAGCCGCCAGTTTTCGCTGAACCCCGCCATGACACGAATGGCCACCTTGTTCAACGCCGGCAAAGCGGCTGTCCAGTTGAACGTTGGCCCGCTGATTGTTCCGCTGACGCGGGATCAATACAACAGCAGCAATACCCAGTTGTATCCGCGCCCGCCTCAACTGTTTTCGCACAACGACCAACAGTCCATTTGGCAGTCGTCGTCTCCAGAAGGTTCCAAAATCGGTTGGGGCGGCAATATGGGTGATCTGGCCTTGCCATCCAATAATCCATCTACCTTCACCTGCATGTCAGTGACCGGCAATGCAGTGTTTCTTTCCGGCGATCAGGCACTGGGTTACCAAGTCACTACCAATGGTGCGGTGAAAATCAATTCAGCGGCTACTGGAGGCAGCGCCTACGGTTCGACAGCGGTAGCAACGGCAATGCGCAGTCTTATTCAGCAAACGCGCGGCCACGCGCTGGAAAATGAATACAACAAAATTTCGGCGCGTTCCGTCACTGCGGAGGGTGCCGTAAGTAGTGCATTGGCGAATACTTCGGTTGTCACTTCCGGCGCAACATCGACGGTTACCTTTCCCGGGTCCGCTACGGCGGTGTTTCCGACCGGCAATTCGCTGGCGGACCAACTGAAGCTTGTTGCCCGGCTTATCAGCGCACGGTCCAACTTGGCAGCGCAGCGTCAGGTGTTCATGGTTTCTCTTGGGGGCTTTGACACGCACGATTATTTGGCGCGCGACCATGGTGGCTTCCTGCGTGATGCGAACAACAATTTCATACCGGGGCTAACGGGTAAGGTCAGCGACGCCATCGGCGCGTTTTACGATGCCACTGTGGCGATGGGCATCGCCAACAAAGTCACGACATTCACGGCATCCGACTTCGGGCGCACGTTGGCCTCAAACGGCGATGGCTCGGACCACGGTTGGGGCAGCCACCATTTTGTGGTCGGGGGCGCTGTGAACGGGCAGAAGTTTTACGGCACCGCGCCACCGGTGAGCACCAGTGATGCAAAGACCGGCAACGCCTACAACCCGGAAAATCAATGGCATGTGGGCCAGGGGCGCCTACTTCCGACCACCTCCGTTGATCAGTACGGCGCTACGGTGGCGAAGTGGTTTGGCGTGGCCGAATCGGAAATGACACTGGTCTTTCCGAACATCGGCAACTTCGCCGGCAACTGGACCGGCGGTTATATGGGATTTATGGCGTGAGCAACTTCGCCAAATAGTGGCCGGTAAAGCTTGCCGGATTGGCGGCAATGTCTTCCGGCGTTCCCACTCCCACTACTGTGCCGCCACCCGCACCGCCTTCGGGGCCCATGTCAATCAACCAGTCGGCGGTTTTGATGACATCCAGGTTGTGCTCAATCACCACAATCGTATTGCCCGCGTCACGCAGCTGGTGCAGCACCTTGAGTAACAGATCGATGTCGGCAAAGTGCAGACCTGTGGTCGGCTCGTCTAGGATGTAGAGCGTGCGGCCGGTGTCACGCTTGCTCAATTCCAGCGCCAGCTTGACCCGCTGCGCCTCGCCACCCGACAAGGTGGTGGCGGCTTGGCCGAGCTTGATGTAGGACAGCCCCACATCCAGTAAGGTTTGCAGTTTGCGGGCGATGGTGGGCACAGCCTTTAAAAACTCGAACGCCGCCTCCACCGTGAGCTCCAGAATCTGCGCAATGTTCTTGCCCTTGTAGAGCACTTCCAGCGTCTCGCGGTTGTAGCGCGCGCCTGCGCATACGTCGCAGGGCACATACACATCGGGCAAAAAGTGCATCTCCACTTTCACCATGCCGTCGCCCTGGCAAGCTTCACAGCGCCCGCCCGCCACGTTAAAGCTGAACCGCCCCGCGCCGTAGCCGCGCTCGCGTGCGGTGGGCACTTCGGCCATCAACTCGCGGATGGGGGTGAATAAGCCGGTGTAAGTGGCCGGGTTGGATCGAGGCGTTCGTCCGATAGGGCTTTGGTCGACGTTGATCACTTTATCGAAGTGCTCAATGCCTTCAATGGCCTCATGGGCGGCGGGTTCATCGTGCGCGCGGTAAATCTGGCGTGCCACCGCCGCGTACAGCGTGTCGTTCACCAGGGTTGATTTGCCCGAGCCGGACACGCCGGTCACGCAGGTAAACAAGCCCACCGGAAACTCCACACTCACGCCCTTGAGGTTGTGCCCCGTTGCGTTGATCACGCGAATGGCCTGCATATCGCCCTGCGTTGCCAGGTGCACAACCTGGCGCTCTGACCAGGCCAATGCGGCTTTGCTGGGAGCGCCTTTGCCAGCGGGTTTGGCCGCTGCCCTTTTCTCCGCCGCACTCATTTTGACTGTGGGAATCCAAGGCGTACGCCGCTTGGGTACGGCAATTTGCAGCGTATGTGCCAGGTACTTTCCGGTCAGGGATTCGGGGTTGAACTTGACGTCGTTAAACGTGCCTTGCGCAATGACGCGGCCGCCATGAACGCCTGCGCCCAGGCCCATGTCGATCACGTGGTCGGCGGCGCGCATCATGTCTTCGTCGTGCTCGACCACCAGCACGCTGTTGCCGATATCACGCAGGTGTTTGAGGGTTTCAATCAGCCGGTCGTTGTCGCGCTGGTGCAGCCCGATGCTGGGCTCATCCAGCACATACATGACGCCCGTCAGTCCCGAGCCGATTTGCGAGGCCAGACGGATACGCTGTGACTCGCCACCGCTAAGCGTCTCGGCACTGCGGTCCAGACTCAAATAGTTCAGGCCTACATCGTTGAGAAACTTCAGTCGCAGTCCGATCTCGCGCACCACCTTGGCCGCGATCTCACCACGTGCGCCGTGCATGGTCAGCGAGTTGAAGTAGGTAAATGCATCGCGCAGTGTGGAGTGGCTGATTTCAAAAATGGCACGCGCCTGGGCGCCTTCGCCGATCTTCACATGGCGCGCTTCCACCCGCAGGCGTGTGCCGCCACAGTCCGGACAGCTTTGTGTGCTGCGCAGGCGGGACAGGTCTTCGCGCACCAGCGCAGAATCTGTTTCGCGGTAGCGCCGTTGCATATTGGGGATGATGCCCTCGAAGGGGTGCTTCTTGCTAATCTTCTTGCCCTGCGAGCTACCGGAATCAATCACATAACTGAACTTGATTTCATCCTCGCCGGAGCCGTAAAGAATCGCGTCCTGCACCGCCTGCGGCAGCGACTCAAACGGCATGTCCACATCGAACTTGTAATGTTTGGCCAGACACTCCAGCATGCTGAAGTAGTACCCGTTGCGCCTATCCCAACCCTTAACTGCACCACTGGCCAGGCTCAGCGTCGGGAATGCCACCACACGCGCCGGGTCAAAAAAATCCTGTTGTCCCAGTCCGTCGCAACTCGGGCACGCCCCCGCAGGTGAGTTAAACGAAAACAGGCGCGGCTCCAGCTCACTGATGGAATAGCTGCATACCGGACAGGCAAACTTGGCGTTGAACAGATGCTCTATCGGCTTATCCGCAGGACTGTCCATTTCCAGCGCAATTGCCCGCCCACCGGCTAGCCGCAGCGCGGCTTCGAAGCTTTCGGCCAGCCGTTGTTTCAGGTCGACGCGCACTTTGAGCCGGTCCACCACCACGTCGATGTCGTGCTTTTCGGTCTTTTTGAGCTTTGGCAGGTTGTCGAATTCAAAAACTTCGCCGTTGACTCGGAATCGCACGTAGCCCTGCGCCTGCATGTCGGCGAACACTTCCAGAAACTCACCCTTTTTCTCGCGTGCCACCGGCGCCAGAATCATGAGCCTTGTGTCTTCGGGGAGCGCCAGCACGGCATCCACCATCTGGCTCACGGTCTGGCTTTGCAACGGCAAACCGTGCTCGGGGCAATAGGGCGTACCGGCGCGCGCGAACAGCAGGCGCAGGTAATCGTGAATCTCGGTCACCGTTCCGACCGTAGAGCGCGGGTTGTGGCTCGTGGCCTTTTGTTCGATGGAGATTGCCGGCGACAGGCCTTCAATCATGTCCACATCGGGCTTGTCCATCATCTGCAAAAACTGGCGGGCATAGGTGGACAGGCTCTCCACGTAGCGGCGCTGACCTTCTGCATAAAGCGTGTCAAAGGCCAGGCTCGACTTGCCTGAACCCGACAGGCCCGTGATGACCACCAGCTGGTTGCGCGGAATGTCGAGGTCGATGTTTTTCAGGTTGTGGGTGCGCGCACCCCGGATGCTGATGGTGTTTTGTTGCAGAGCGCGCGCGAGGTACTTGCCCTCCAGCGCGGCTTCAAGTTGCATGTCGCCGGCAATATCAGTGCGGACGGCGTCGGTAGGGGAGTTCAATTCAAGACCTGGGTGGAGAGTAACCCTTCATGATAGACAATGTTGCCCTGCGGCGTCTATTGCATGCCATTGACGCATTTGCATACGTTTACATAAAAGACCTGCACTTTGACCACTCAACCCGAAGACCCCAATCGACTTACCCCTCTGGAGCGGCGCTCCAGCGCCTCGTTGGCGCTAATATTTGCCTTGCGTATGTTGGGACTGTTTCTGGTACTGCCGGTGTTTGCCCTGGAAGCGCGCAAATACCCTGGCGGTGAAGACGCTGCGCGGGTTGGCCTGGCGATGGGGATTTACGGACTTACGCAGGGCGTTCTGCAGATTCCTTTCGGCATGGCCTCGGACCGCTTCGGGCGCAAGCCGGTGATGGTGGTGGGCCTGCTGATATTTGCAGCCGGCAGTGCACTGGCGGCGTGGGCGCCTACCCTGTCGTGGCTAGTGGCTGGGCGGGCATTGCAAGGCGCAGGCGCCATATCGGCGGCGGTGACGGCGTTGCTGGCGGACCAGACGCGTGACGCAGTGCGTACCAAGGCCATGGCGCTGGTGGGCGCCAGTATCGGCGTGATGTTTGCGGTGTCGCTGGTGCTTTCGCCCCTACTGAATTCCCTGGTCGGGCTGCATGGTTTGTTTTTTATCACCATGACGCTGGCGCTAGGCGGCATTGCGGTGGTGCTGTGGTGGGTGCCGCCGGAGCCGTCACTGCACGTGGACGCGGCGCGTGGCGGCATATTGGACGTGCTGCGCCATCGGGGCCTGTTGCGTCTGGACTTTGGGGTGTTTGTGTTGCATGCAGTGCAGCTGTCCATGTGGGTGGCGCTGCCGGCCATGCTGGTGCAGGCTGGCCTTGAGCGTAATCACCACTGGTGGGTGTACTTGCCGGCAGTGTTCGGCTCATTCATTGTGATGGGCGCGACTTTGTTTCCTTTGGAGAGGCGCGGCTATTTGCGCGCAGTATTTCTGAGTGCCATCGGCTTGATTGCGTTGGTGCAAATCGGCCTGTTGTGGGCCAGCGGCGCCCAGCCTGGGCTGGGCGTAATGGGCACGATGTTGTTTTTATTTTTTTGCGGCTTCAATGTACTGGAGGCCAGCCAGCCCAGTCTGGCTTCGCGTATGGCGCCTGCGGCCTCGCGTGGCGCGGCACTGGGGGTTTACAACACGCTGCAGTCGCTGGGCTTTTTTGCCGGCGGTGCCATAGGCGGCTGGCTGGTAAAGACCTATGGGCCACAAGCCCTATTCACCTGCAGTGCCATAGCCATGGTCGCATGGCTGGTGGTTGCCTGGCCCATGCAGGCGGGCGCGCCCCGGGTTGGCGCAAAGGCAGGATAATTAGCCCATCATCTGGAGAAAAACATGGCATCCGTTAATAAAGTCATTCTGGTCGGCAACTGCGGCCGCGACCCCGAAATCCGCTATTTGCCTTCCGGTCAGGCCGTGGCCAACGTCAGCGTGGCAACCAGCAGCCGGCGCAAAGACAAAAATACCGGCGAAACTATTGAAGACACCCAATGGCATCGCGTTACTTTCTATGACCGCTTGGCCGAGATTGCCGGCGAGTACGTGAAGAAAGGTCGTCCTATTTACGTGGAAGGTCGTCTCAAATACGGCAAATACACCGATCAGTCAGGTGTGGAAAAGAACACCGTGGATATCGTGGCAACCGAATTGCAACTGCTCGGTGGCCGTGAAGGCATGGGCGGTCCCGGCGGCGGTGGCGACGGTTATGGCGATGAAGGTTCTGCGCCGCCCGCCCGTCGTCCGGCGCCTGCTGCGCGTCCAGCCGCCGCACCGGCAGCACGCACAGCGCCCGCTGCGCGCCCGGCCAGCGGGTTCGACGACATGGATGACGACATTCCGTTCTAGACCCGAACTTTTTTGATTTGTAAATAAAGGGCTGTAGCTTCAATGCTACGGCCCTTTTTTCATTATTTACATTTTTTATACGAAGGAGTAAAATTATATATAACCTACACCTTTTTGAAGTGTAAATAAATGAACCCTTACAACGTTCGCCTTCTCGTCTTCTCCAGCGGTGAGCGGTTCTATGTGCTCCAGCGACGAGACACCGGGGAGCCGCTTTTTGAGCCGACGCTGTTCGTAACGAATGTTGTAAGAGCAAACGGGTTGGCAAGTGCAACCCTCAAGCAAGTGCTTACCTCCATCATGGTTTTGCAGCTCGCACTGGACCGCCTCAGCATTGACATCGAAGCTCGACTTTCCGAAGGTCGGCTGCTCGACTTGAACGAGGTCGAAGCCGTGATTGGGTTTTGCCGAAAGCCCGTATCGAGCATCGTCGACGGTCCAGGGCTGCAGGCGGCCACGTCCGCCCCAAGAGTTGTGCGCCTGGAAAAGGTTCGAATGAAGAGCACCGTAGTCCCGGAAACTGATTTGGTGGACTCGCAAACGACTGGAGTTCGCGTGCGGTATATACGGGATTATCTGGACTGGCTGGCCAAGAAGCGCGAGCTCCAGATTGGGCCGGCGCATCCGCAATACGCTGGACTCAGCTCCATACGGACGCTAATTCATGAGGCCTTTACCGAACGCGTACCCAAGGTATTCGCGAAAGATGAAGACGACCAGCGGCAAGGCTTATCGGATGAGGAAATGGCGAGGTTAAGGGCGGTCATTTCGCCGTCGTCGCCACAGAACCCATGGAAAGGTGCCGGCACGAAGATACGCAATGAATTAATGGTGGAGTATCTGATAGCGCTGGGCCTGCGAGCGGGAGAACTCCTGGGAATTCGGATACCAAACATCAACTTTCAAGCTAACGAAGTGTCCATTAAACGGCATGCCGACGATGTTAAAGAAACGAGGCGGCGTGAGGCGAACACCAAGACCAGGGCCCGAACCGTTCCGGTTAGCGAGGAGTTGGTGATTAAAACTCAGTACTACGTAACTCGTGTCCGCAGTCGCCAGGGCACGGCTAGAAAACATGGTTGGCTGTTCGTGGCCAACGGAACCGGTTTGGCCCTCTCGCTCTCAGCAGTCAACAAAGTCTTTGACGACTTAAGGGTCGCGTGTCCGGACCTCCCCGCCGACCTCACGCCGCACGTGCTTAGGCATAGTTGGAACGACGCCTTTACGGACCTGATGGACGAGAGGAACATTCCCGAAGAACAAGAGATAAAAATGCGCAATGAGCTCATGGGGTGGTCTCCGAAGTCCAAGACAGCGGCGACCTACACGCGACGAAGCAATCGTCGAAAAGCTAAGGAGGCGGGGCGGGCATTGCAGAACGCCTTGAAGGGACCGGTGACACCATGACCTCGACAGCCCCCTCTAGGCCAAAGGACTTCGCACTCCCTAATTATCGGACTGGCTTCGTGACGGCCAAGAGCAAAGACGTCTTTGACTCAGACGCCGATGTTTGGAAGTTTCGCAGTGAAGTTCGAGCGCTCTCGCTGGCCTTTACTCAATTCAGCTTTCTTAGCGATGAGATGCTGAGCGCGCTTAAATCAACAATGGTCTGGTTTGCAGAAAACCATTCACCGGGCTACCTGCAAAACCTACACGGACGGATGCTCCACTTTGTGCGTAGTATGGCCGCTACGAAGGGTGCGACTGGCGCACGTATAACAAGCGCGGCAGTCATCAACTACAAAGGCTCGCTGGATGAAACCACCGAGTATTACCTGGGTGTCGTTAAGGTATTCCTGCTTAAATGGAGTCGACTTGGCTATCCCGGCGTCGACGCCGACGCAATCGCCCTGTTAAAGGGCTTGCGTATAAAAGGTAATGCAAAAGGAGTTGCAGTTGCGACGATGGACCCTGTCATGGGGCCATTCACAGGTATTGAACTTGAGGCAATTCAGGCAGCACTGAATAACGCGTACTCTCAGGCGCGCATAACCGAGGCCGAATACCTGCTGGCATGGCTGTTCATGGCGCTGGGTCAACGTCCCTCGCAGTATGCCGCGCTAAAAGTTCGCGACCTCACTACCGTGACACTCGCAGACGGAACGGTCACTCACTTTATCCAAGTTCCGAGAGCGAAGAAGCGAAATGCCGGTCTTCGGTCGTCCTCGAAATCCCGGGAACTTGTTCCTCAAATTGGCGTACTCGTATGGGCATACGCTCAGAAAGTTGCTTTGCAATTTGTGGGTGTCTTGGATGACCCCTCAAATGCACCATTGTTCCCTCAGATTAGGTCGACTTGCCTCACTGGCCCCTTTGCGTATCACCAGACCGGCGCTCAATTGGGGAAAGGACTGGCAGAGTCCTTGGAAGCACTGTCTGTAATGTCGGAGCGTACGGGCGAACTCTTGAACATTACGCCGGTTCGTTTCCGTCGCACCTTTGGAACAAGAGCCGCGCAGCAAGGGCATGGCGAGTTGGTTATCGCCGAATTGCTGGACCACAGCGACACCCAAAATGTGGGTGTGTATGTGGCGTCGGTCCCCGAAATAGCAGCGCGAATAGATAAGGCAATAGCCATGGAGTTGGCACCGTTGGCTCAGGCATTTCAAGGGATGCTGATTGCCGACGAGTCTCAGGCTACTCGAGGCGCGGATGCTTCAAGCCGGATTGTTGACTTGCGAATTGACAAGAGCACCCCTATGGGGTCCTGCGGACAGCACTCGTTTTGCGGCTTCAATGCACCTATCGCCTGCTACACATGCAAGAGCTTCCAGCCTTGGCTTGATGGCCCTCACGAGGCTGTACTGGACAAGTTGTTGGAACGGCGGGAGCGGCTCCTCAGCACAACGGGCTCAACTATGGCGTCCATAAACGACAGGGCAATTCTGGCAGTGGCTGAGGTCATTCAGCTATGCAATGAATTCCGCAAAGGGGAGGGTCATTAGGTGACAAATATTGTCCAGTTTATCCCGCGCGCGAGGGTATCGGCCCAGGAGAACAATGAAGCGTTTCGCACATTCTGCAAATCCGAGCTATCGGTCTTTGGGCATGACCTTCCATTTGACGAAAACGTTTGGGATGTCACGTTGGCTCTGGAGCTGAAAAGCAAAAATCACGCTCAAAGACTGGTTTTTAGTACCTTTGCTAGTGTCAATGACCGTGTCGTGCAAGCTATGGCAGAGCCCTTCTTGTCGTTTGCAAAGGGGTACATGAGGTATCAACACTCCATGCGGCCGACGAAGTCGGTTGGCACCCGGCTCTCGGCCTTGAGGGCGTTAGAAGCCGCCTTGGTTGAAAACGAAATGTCGGCAGCGCCCTGGTTGGTAACGTCCGACGTGTTGAACCGGGCTGCGAAACTTATACGGGAGAAGTTCACGGCAGCTGTTGCGTACCGGACAGGCAGTCAACTGGAAATGCTGTCGGAGTTCCTAAGTGACAAACAATTGACCACGGTGCCAGTGCAATGGGTCTCTCCCCTGCTGCGTCCCGCGGATAGTGTGCGCGTTGGTGAAGAGTTCGACAAACGGCGTCAGGAAAAGCTGCCATCGCCCGCAGCCTTACATGCCATCGCAACGGCCTTTCGAATGGTGACGGAGCCCGTAGACATCCTCGTTTGCTCCGCCGCGGCAATGCTGTGCTCCGCACCAGACCGTATTAACGAGTTACTTGACTTGGATTTGCAGTGCGAGGTCACGCAGGAAGTGCCCTCAACTGGTGCGGACGCCTATGGCCTGCGATGGTTTCCATCAAAGGGCGCAGCGCCTATGGTGAAGTGGGTTCTTGGCTCAATGGCGGATGTTGTCAAGACGGCTTTAGTGAAAATTCGACCAGTTACAGAGCCTGCGCGCCAAATCGCGCGGTGGTATCAAAAGTACCCTAGCAAGATATACCTTCTACCGCAATTTGAATACCTCAGAAAGTCAGAGCGGCTAACAATTGCCGAAATTAAAGATGTACTGTTTGCGTCCCCAGTTACGGATATCGCAATACGCACTTGGTGCAAAACTGAAGGGATTGTTCTAACGAGAAAAGACGGGCAAACAACCGCCTCATTCGACGACGTTCAAAAGGCCGTTATCGGTATGTTGCCCATGGGTTTCCCTGTGGCAAATAGGCGAAACGGACTGAAGTTCAGTGACGCGCTGTTCCTTGTGCAGAAAAACTTAATGCACCCGGGTCGCCCGACCTATCGATGCGCAATTGACAAGCTGGCGCAGGGCGATGTGTACAACCGCCTTGGTGCGCGAAGTTCTACTGGTGTTCGTTCTATTTTTGACCGATTTGGCCTTACGGAAGATGACGGCAACCCGATTGTGCTTTCAACGCATCAGTTTCGGCACTACTTGAATACACTCGCGCAGACCGGTGGTTTGAGTCAACTGGATATTGCAAAGTGGTCTGGCCGTGCAAACGTGTCCCAGAACGCAGCCTACGACCACCAGTCATCACGGGACGTCTTGGCCTTGGTACGACAGGCTATAGGGGACGAAGAGCGGATGGTTGGGCCATTGAGCCGCCTGGCGGGAATGCCGCTGACTAGGCGGGATGAATTTGCCCGCCTAAAGGTGCCGACCGCGCATGTCACCGACTACGGTTACTGCATTCATGACTTCACGATGCTCCCCTGCCAGGTACACGCTGACTGCATGAATTGCACCGAACAGGTGTGCGTGAAGGGAGATAAGGTCGCCGAAGAGAACATCCGATTTGTGCGGCACGAGACCCGTCAATTGCTTCACGAGGCAACTGCGGCCGCGGCGGACGATTGGTCTGGCGCAGACCGTTGGGTTGCCCATCAGTCCAAAACATTGGCCCGTCTAGACCAACTGTGCGAAATTCTTGAGGACCCCCTCGTTCCACACGGGGCAATCATCCAGCTTTCTGGCGTAGCACCGGCTTCGCGGCTTGCACAGGCAGCCCAGCAGCGCCTGCTAATCGTCGACACGTCCCATCTTGGAGGTCATTCATGAGCAGAACACGTGCAAAGAACATTGGCGACGAAGACATTTCCGCCATCGTTTCAATTCTCGATGGCTGGTCTGGAAAGCTTGGCTGGGACTTGCTGATTGCCGCTATTGAGCGGCGCAATGGGAACAGGTACACAAGGCAGGCTTTGGATAAACATGAGCGAATAAAGCAGGCGTTTGTGCTGCGAAAGCAGGCACTTACTGGGAAGGACGGCCTCGCCCGCAAGGTCAGCTCACCAGAACTTCAGGCCGCCCTAGACCGAATTCAAAGGTTGGCTGCTGAGAACGCCCGGCTCACTAGAGAGAACGTGTTGCTGCTGGAGCAATTTGTGCGCTGGGCATACAACTCAAACATAGCTGGAATTAGTCTGGAGAGGCTCAATAAGGACTTGCCTGTAGTGGACCGTAACCAATCCGACAAGCGGCTTGCGTTGGTCAAGCCCTCGGCAAAAAGGAAATAGGGGAAAACAATGGCCAGCGGACAACAAATCTCGGAGCAAAACGTCAATACATTCGCCGCTTGGGCGGCGAGCAAGACAGATGACGACTATCGTGCAATGGCCAGTCGGGGTGTGCTGTCTCGAAAGGAAATTGCAACCGAGTGCGGGTTTGCAAAATCCGCTCTTGACCAGAATCCCCGTATCAAAGCGTCGCTACGAGAATTGGAAGACGCATTGCGCGCACGGGGCGTGCTTCCACCAGCCGTTGAGAAGACGGTGGAAGACGCAGCCAAACCGCTGCTACGGGAGCCAGGAAGACTTCGCGGAGCTCTGGATGCCGAACGCCTGCGCCGGCTTGAAACCGACAATGCCAGCCTCAAGGCAGAGGTTGCCGAGCTCAAGCGCACCCTGGAAAAACACACCATCCTCAGCGAAGCGCTGGCGTTGACAGGCAGGTTGCCCCGTTGATGCTTGAGCAGACCCTGCGGGTCACGTCCATCCGTAGCCAGAGCCCCCTGGGGTTCGGTGGCTGCATCTTCACAGGAAAACCCATCGACGACCAGGGCAATGTCCAGGATGCGGCGGCGTACTACGTCGTTAAGGCCACTGCCACCACCCTTGCCCAGGCTACTGTCCAGCCGGGACAGTGGTGGAAGGTGTCTGGCGAGGCCGCAGAGCGCGTTTTGGACGTAAATGGATACGTGGTTGCTGAATGGCAGATTGAGGCCTCCAAGGCCGTTTTAACGCGCCCATCCGGTGACCACATTGTTTCCTTCATCGCGGATAACCCAGCCTTCGAGGGCATTGGCCAGGTCAAGGCGCGCAAGCTATGGGACACCCTGGGTGGCAAGTTGTACGACGCACTGGATGCCTCAGACGTGGATGCTCTTTCCACCGTCCTCACGCCGGAAAGCGCAATACAGGTGGTGGGCGCCTGGGCCCAGTACGGCGACAGCCGCACCCTGCAATGGCTGCAGGCTGAGGGCATTGACCTGGAGAT
>CANBYM010000001.1 GCA_947373605.1 Comamonadaceae bacterium | reverse complement strand
CCGTGCAGGACCTTTTCGTCCTCAGTCATGTGTTCACCGGCCATGTAAACTCCTTAAAGTGGTTGACATCAGGAAAGCTGTCAACCACTACGCAAGGCCCATGCCCGGTTTTTCGCTAAGGCGGAAGCACCAAAAAGTTGTGCAAGGAACCGGAAACTTGTGCGTCGGCACTGACCGTCTCATCCTTGAGTGTGACACCGCTGAGGCTGCGCGCACGCGCCTGCGATAGCAGGTAGTGCAGCTTGTAGGCCGCCTCGTCGTAGTGCGTACCGGCGGGGCGCACGTTGGAGATGCAATTACGCGCAGCATCCGTAAGACCGACAGCGGGCATCCACGTCATATACAGGCCCATGCTATCTGGCGAACTCAGGCCCGGTCGCTCACCGATGAGCACCACCACCAGCTTGGCACCCAGCAACTGGCCCACTTCGTCCCCCACAGCGACCCGGCCCTGACTGACAACACACACGGGCGCAAGCTTCCAATCTTCTTGATCCAGACGGGGCAGCAACGCATTGATAAAGGGCAGCGCGTTTTGTTCGATGGCAAGTGCGGATAGCCCATCCACCACCACTAACGCTAGGTCATACGGACGATCTTCAGGGCGCTCTTCAAGTTGCGCACCAGCGTGTGGCGAGCCACTGAGGGCTAGCAGACGCGCACGCGATTCGGCGCTGAGCCGACGGCCATAGTCGGGCCGTTGCAAATACTGCGCACGGTTTGCAGCGGCGCTTTGCAAAACCATGCACGGTGCACCGGCTTGGGGGATCGATGCATCGATATTGCGCGCCAGCGTGTCGGCATCCAGCGCAAGGTGCACTGCGTCGCGTGCGTTGGCGTGCGCCAGCTGAAACTCCAAGTGCGCGTGCGTTGGCAGGCTCACCCCGGCACGGCCCAGCGCAATGCGCGCATCGGTGAACTGGCGCAGCGCGCTCCAGGGGTTGGCAACAACGGGGGATTGGTGCTTTGTCACAGGCACCCCTCTCAGGCCAGACGCCGCATCGCGTTTTGAAACGCCGCAGGCAGCGCCGTGGGCAACCGAAAGTCGGCACCGCCGCTGATGATATCCATGCGCTGCAGCCACTCTTCAAACTCCGGCGCCGGGCGCAAGCCCAGCAGGCGGCGCACATACAAGGCGTCGTGGAACGAAGTGGTCTGGTAGTTCAGCATGATGTCGTCCGACCCCGGAATGCCCATCACAAAATTGCAACCAGCCACACCCAAGAGCGTGAGCAACACGTCCATGTCGTTCTGGTCGGCCTCGGCGTGGTTGGTGTAGCAAACATCGCAACCCATGGGCAAGCCCAGCAACTTGGCGCAGAAGTGGTCTTCCAGACCAGCGCGCATGATTTGCTTGCCGTCGTACAAATACTCCGGGCCGATGAAGCCCACCACCGTATTAACCAGCAGTGGTTTGAAGTGCCGAGCTACGGCGTAGGCCCGTGCTTCGCAGGTTTGCTGGTCCATGCCGTGGTGCGCGTTTGCCGAAAGCGCGCTGCCTTGCCCGGTCTCGAAATACATGACGTTGTTACCCACCGTGCCACGGTTGAGCGACATTGCCGCACTTCGGGCCTCAGCCAGCAGCGCCAGATTCAAACCAAAGCTGCTGTTGGTGGCTTCGGTGCCACCGATGGACTGAAACACCAGATCTACTGGTGCGCCGCGGTTGATGGCCTCAATCGTATTGGTCACGTGGGTCAGCACGCAGGATTGGGTGGGTATGCCGTACTGGCTGATGACATCGCTCATCAGCGTAACTAGCTTGATCACCTGCAGCACGTTGTCAGTGGCCGGGTTGATGCCGATGACTGCATCGCCACTGCCATACAACAAACCGTCCAGCACACTGGCAGCAATGCCGGTGCCGTCGTCGGTGGGGTGGTTGGGCTGCAGGCGCGTTGCCATGCGGCCGGGCAGGCCGATGGTGTTGCGAAAGCGCGTGACCACCGAACACTTTTTGGCCACCAGAATCAGGTCCTGGTTGCGCATGATTTTGCTCACCGCCGCTGCCATCTCCGGCGTGATGCCGGGGGCCAGCGCAGACAACACGCCACTGTCGACCTCGTCACCCAGCAGCCAGTTCCTGAAGTCGCCCACCGTGAGGTGGCTGACAGTCGCAAACGCTGCGGCGTCGTGCGTGTCCATGATCAGGCGGGTGATTTCATCGGCCTCATACGGCACCAGAGCATGCGTCAGAAAGTCGGTCAACGGCACTGCGGCCAAGGCCATCTGCGCCGCGGCGCGTTCCTGTGCCGACTGCGCCGCCACACCGGCCAGATAGTCCCCCGAGCGCGCGGGTGAGGCCCGCGCCATGAGCGTCTTCAAATCGTCGAAACGATAGTTCTGCGTGCCTATGCTGTGTGCGTACATGGCAAGCCGTTCTTTTTATGCGGCGGTTCCGTAGCCCACCAAGCCCTTGATTTCCAGAAAGTCGTGAATGCCCCAGTCGGCATATTCGCGTCCATTTCCGGACTGCTTGTAGCCGCCAAACGGCGCATGGGTATCCCAGTCGGGGTAGTTGATGTTGACTTGCCCCGCACGCAACTGCCGCGCCACGGCGCGGGCGTGGGCGAGGTCGCCGGACTGCACGTAGGCGGCCAGCCCGTAGACCGTGTCGTTGGCAATCTCAATCGCCTCTGCTTCGGTGTCGTAGCCCATGATGACCAGCACCGGCCCGAAAATTTCTTCACGCGCCAGCGTCATGTCGCGGGTGACGTTGCCAAACACGGTGGGGCGCACATAGTAGCCGCGCGCCAGCCCTTCAGGACGGCCCAGTCCGCCGGTCAGCAGCGTGCCACCCTCTTCAATACCGACACCGATCAGTCCTTGGATTTTGTTGAACTGCAGCTCGCTGACCACGGGCCCGAGCACCGTGTCTTCTGCGCGCGGGTCCCCGACTTTGATCGCTTCTGCGGTTGCTTTGGCCACGGCGCAAGCCTGTTGCATCTTGGCGCGGGGCACCAGCATGCGGGTGGGCGCGTCGCAGGACTGTCCGGTATTACTCATGCAGCCTTCCACACCCTTGCGCACGGCGGTTTCCAGATCGGCATCGTCCAAAACGATGTTGGGCGACTTGCCGCCCAGCTCCTGCGCCACGCGCTTGACCGTATCCGCCGCCGTTTTGGCCACCTGAATACCGGCGCGGGTGGAGCCGGTGAACGACACCATGTCCACATCTTTGTGCGCCGACATGAAGTGGCCCACGTCCGGCCCGGTGCCGTTGATCATGTTGTACACGCCGGGCGGTGTCCCTGCGGCTTGCATGATTTCAGAAAACACAATGCCACTGATGGGCGCAATCTCGCTGGGCTTGAGCACCACGGTGCAGCCTGCGGCAATGGCGGGTGCCACCTTGCACACGATCTGGTTCAGCGGCCAGTTCCACGGCGTAATGAGTGCAGCCACACCGATGGCCTCGCTCACCACGCGGGTGTCGCCGCGCTGCGACTCAAACGAAAAATTTTCCAGCGCGGTAATGGTGGCCTCTAAGTGCACGCGCCCGGCCCAGGTCTGCGCGTCGCGTGCCCAGCTTAAAGGGGCGCCCATTTCGTCGGACACCGCTTGTGCGATGTCTTCAGCGCGCTCGTTGTAAATCTCCAGAATGCGCTTGAGCAAGGCCAGCCGCTGTACCACCGGCGTTGCAGAAAACGCAGGAAACGCTGCTTTGGCGGCCGCCACGGCGCGGTCTACGTCAGCGGACGAGCCCAGCGATATTTCGGTGTACGCCGCCTCGGTTGCCGGGTTGATGACCGGCAAGGTGGCTGGCTTTGCAGGGGCTACCCATTGGCCATTGATAAAAAACTTCAGGTGATTGGTCACGTTGCGGTTTCCTCAAAAACCCGACATTACCCCAAACTGGCGTGGATGGAATCGCGCACGCGCGGATAAATCTGCTGGTTCCATTTTTTGCCACTGAACACGCCGTAGTGCCCCACGCCGGTTTGGATGTGGTGGTTCTTCATGTACGGGCGGATGCTGCTGCACATGTCGTGCGCGGCCACGGTCTGACCCACAGCGCAAATGTCGTCGCGCTCGCCTTCGATCGTGAGCAGGGCGGTTTTGCGGATCGCCTTTGGGTTAACGATGCGGCCTTTGTAGGTGAGCGTGCCCATGGGCAGGTCATAGGTTTGAAACACTTTTTGCACAGTTTCCAGGTAGAACTCGGCAGGCAAGTCATTCACGGCCAGGTACTCGTCGTAAAAGTTCTGGATGGTGGTGGCTTTTTCAGTGTCGCCGCTGACCAGGTGGGCATACATGTCTTTAAAGGCCTGCTTGTGCCGCTCGGGGTTCATGCTCATGAACGCGCTGAGTTGGATGAAGCCGGGGTACACGCGGCGCATAAAGCCCGCGTGCGGCAGCGGCACATGGGTGATCAGATTTTTCTCAAACCACTCAATGGGCTTGCTGTTTGCGAGTTTGTTGACCTCGGTGGGGTTGACGCGGCAGTCCACAGGACCTGCCATCAGGGTCAGGCTGCGCGGCTGATAGGGGTGGTCGTCTTCGGCCATGATGGCGGTAGCTGCCAGCGCCGCGACGCAAGGCTGGCACACCGCGACCACGTGGGTGCCTTCGCCGATGGTGGCGATGAACTGGATCATGTGGTCGATGTAATCATCCAGCCCGAAGGCGCCGTGGCGCAGCGACACATCGCGCGCGTTGTGCCAGTCGCTAATGTAGACGTCGTGGTCCTGCAGCAGCGTCTTGACGGTTTCTTTGAGCAGCGTGGCAAAGTGACCCGACAAAGGCGCCACCAACAGGACCGGCGGCTGCGCAGGCAGGCTGGGGTCCACGTCTTTTTTGAAATGCAGCAGGCTGCCGAAGGGCATGCTCATGACCACTTCTTCGGTCACGGTGTAGGTGTGCTCACCTGCGGTAACGGTGTTGATACCATAGCCCGGGCGTGAGTGGGTGAGGCGCATGCGTGAGAACACGTCCATAGCGGCCGAGGCCTTGCGAAGCAGGCTGCCCTCGGTTTGGCCCAGCATGAGTGCGCCGCTGCCGGTTTGGGCCAGCATGCGTAAGGGCGACATCAAGTCGGATTGAAACTGGTACGCCTGATACAGCATGGTGCTCCTGACATGAATATGCGAGTGGTGTAGTTGTAACAAGCACTGCAGGCAAGTTACGGGCCACCTTGGCGCAGCTTACGTCAAGCGCGGGCGCGGCTGGCACAACCCTTGCGGGTGAAGGGGTGTACATCCACACCAACCGGAGCTCCCCATGGCCAAGGCAGTATTGACGATCAGCAGCAAAAACTACGGCGCATGGGCGCTGCGCGGCTGGCTAATGGCCAGACTGGCAGGGCTGGAGTTCACCGAAAAGGTGGTGTCGCCCGACGATCCGGCCATGAAGGCAGAGATGCTGCTGCTGTCGTCGAGCATGCTGGTGCCATCGCTGCAGCACAACGGCATCAAGGTATGGGACACGCTGGCCATTGGCGAATACTTGAATGAAGTCAAACCCAAAGCCCAGTTGCTGCCCGCCGACGCCAAGGCACGGGCGCACTGCCGCGCAATTTGCGGCGAGATGCACTCCGGCTTTACCGCGCTGCGCTCGGCGCTGCCGATGAACATCAAGGCCCATTTTCCGAAGTTCAAGGTGTGGTCGCGTGCGCAAAGCGATATTGACCGTATTGTGGAAATCTGGACCGAGTGCCTCAAAACCTACGGCGGCCCCTATTTATTTGGCAAGACGCCCTGCATTGCCGACGCCATGTACGCGCCGGTGGTCACGCGCTTTTTGACCTACGACATTCCGCTGGACAAAACCTGCGCCGCGTACGCCAAGCGCATGATGGAACTGCCCGCGCTCAAAGAGTGGTTTGCCGCTGCCGCGACCGAGCCCGACGAGATTGACGAGCTGGACGCGGAATTCTAGAAATAGTGACCCTGCGCGAAATTGCTTACTTCCACGGAGTGGGCGCGGGGATTTCGCAAACGGGCTCTACGTCTACCGTCTTGAAGTCGGCGGGCGACACGATCTCCAGGTACTCCATGTCGGGTGAATAGTCGAACAAAAAGTGGCGGATGCCGGGGCGCTGGTGCACCACATCGCCCGCTTCCACCAGCGTGACTTTGTCTTCATACATAAAGCGCGCCCAGCCCTTGGTCATGATCACGATCTGAAAATCCGCCTCATGGCGGTGCCAGCCGGTGCCTGTTTCTGGTGCCATATTCGCTTTAACCAGGTGCGCAATCACCTTGCCGTTGGTCGCCTCGGCCACACCCAGGTCACGGTACAAAAAGAAATCCCGCAAGCCGCCGGTCTTGAAGGCCGTGTCATCCGGTTTAACGTGTGAAAACTTAGTGGTAGTGCGGTCCAGCATGGTGATCTCCAGTTCAAGAAACGAGGGACGAAGCGAATTGCTGCGCTGCAATAAGCATTTTTCGTTCCATGCCGGACCACGTTGCCTAGATTGTTCTTACGGCGACAAGGGTGGTGTTGCGAGTGCGATGAGGCACCACATCAACGCAGGCTGGAAACGGGCCATTTGGACTCAGGAGACAGCTTTCTTGGTGGCATGATGACGGATAAGTACACCAAGATGACGGGCACATCCGAGGCTACCGCATCGCGCGATTTGACCGAGCTACTTAACAACGACTTGCTGCGCGTGGATGGTGCGGGCAAGGCCACACGCTATTCGGTCAACGTGCCGGGGTGGGAGCAGCTGCCAATCTTGGGCTGAGCAAGCGATAGAGATAATCACCTCCTCCCTCCACCACCAAGGAACCCGCCCCATGTTCAGCCACGTCATCCTCGGCGTCAACGACCTCGAAAGGTCCAAAAAATTTTACGACGCGCTCCTGGGCACGCTGGGAATCGGCCCGGGCATTGCCAACAACAACCGCTACTTCTACCGCACGCCCGCAGGCAACTTCGGCATCACCACGCCCATCAACGGCGAGCCGGCCACACATGGCAATGGCAGCACGATCGGCTTCAAGATGGCGTCGCCTGAGCAGGCCGATGCGTTTCACACTGCGGGCATAGCCAACGGCGGCGCCACCTGCGAAGACCCGCCCGGCTGGCGCGACAACGGGTTTGGCGGGCTGTATCTGGCCTACCTGCGCGACCCGGACGGCAACAAGCTCTGCGCGTTGCACAGGCCCGCCAAGTAGTTGGCCGCCTTCCCCCACGCCGTCCACCGCCTGCGCAGCGCGCGTATGGCGCGCAGCTCTAAGCCGTTTCTGGCGCGCGGCGGCATGCGGGCCGAGCGGTGTGACGATTGCAGGTTGCCGATCCATCACTGCATGTGCGCGCTGCGCCCTGCGGTGGCGACTGCGTGCGGCGTGTGCCTGATCATGGCGGACATTGAGCCGCTTAAGCCGACCAACACCGGCTGGCTGATTGCGGATGTGGTGGCAGATACGTTTGCCTTCGGCTGGGCGCGCACAGAGGTGGACCCGGCGCTGCTGGCGCTGCTGGCGGACCCGCAGTGGCAGCCGTATGTGGTGTTTCCCGGTGAGTTTGTAGACAGCGCGCGGGTGGTCACCGCGCTGCTTGACGCATCCCCCAGCACTGCGCCCGACCCGGTGCCGGGCAAGCGCCCGCTGTTCATCCTGCTGGATGCGACCTGGCCCGAGGCGCGCAAGATGTTTCGCAAAAGTCCCTATCTGGAGCGCTTCCCGGTGCTGAGCCTGCAAAGCGCGCAGCTATCCAACTACCGGCTGCGTCGCTCTACGCGCGAGGACCATTTCTGTACCTCGGAGGTGGCTGCGCTGTGTCTTGATTTGGCGGGCGAAACGCTGGCCGCGCAAACGCTTGAGGCTTACCTGGACGTGTTCACCACGCGCTACCTGCGCGCCAAGCAGCAGTTACCGCTGGATACAAACGATGCGCCGCACCAGCGGCTAAGCGGCCTTGCCGCAATCAGCGGGTGAAATTTGTCCGCTGCGGCTAAGAAGCGAGGCGTGCAGACTCCAGCTCCCTTGGGCATCAAAGTCACGCAGAAAACGGTCGCCTTCACTTCCAAGCGGCGGCACCGTGCCCCATGTATTCGACTCGGACGTTCACCCAGTCGTCGGTTGTGCTACTCGCAATGGCGTTGCCAATGATTCTGGGCAGTGCGGGGCACCTGCACAGAACGATATCGTCCTCAAGTGCAACTTCATGCTACTGAAATTTAACTATTCAAATAGTACGCCAAAGCTGTGCGCGTTAGACCTAACGACGGCTGAATAACCAGCCCTCCAAGCTGTAGACCACCAGTGCAGTCCAAATCAGCACAAAGCCCACCAGCCGCGACGGTGCAAAGGCCTCATGAAACACCCACACGCCCAACGCAAATTGCAAGCTTGGCGAGATGTATTGCAAGATGCCCATGGTGGTGAGCGTATTGCGCCGCGCGCCCGCTGCAAACAGCAGCAACGGCCCAGCCGTAAACGGTCCGGCCAGCAACAACCAGCCCAGCGTGGAGTAGTCACCCTGCGCCACAGTACTGAGTGCGTTTTGACCCTGCCACATCAGCACGCCCAGGCCGCCCACGGCAAACGGCGCAAGGATGAGGGTTTCCAGCGTGAGTCCTTCAAGCGCGCCCAGATGCGCCAGCTTGCGCAGCAGTCCGTAAGTGCCAAATGTGAAGGCCAGTATCAGCGCTACCCAAGGCGGGTGCCCGGCCTGAACGGCGAGCCACAATACGCCCGACGCTGCAACCACCACCGCCAGCCATTGGCCCCGGCGCGGGCGCTCATGCAGAATGAAATAGCCGATGCCCACATTGACCAGAGGCAGGATGAAATAGCCCAGGCTGGCGTCAAGCAAATGGTTGTTTTGCACGGCCCACACATAGGTGAGCCAGTTTACGGACAGCAACAATGCCGAGACCGCAAATGCCGCCAACACGCGAGGCTGGCGCAGCACCGCCCCGAGCCAGTCCCAACGCCGCTGCACTGCAAGAACACCCAGCAAAAACACCAGCGCCCACACAGTGCGGTGCATTACCACCTCCAGCGCAGGCACATGCTGCACCTGCGAGAAGTAGAGCGGGAACAGGCCCCAGAAGGTGTACGCCAGCGCGGCGTAAAAAATGCCGCGGCTCAATAGAGACTACTTGGAAACGACGCGAACCATTTCGAGGCACTTGTTGGAGTAGCCCCATTCGTTGTCATACCAGCTGACCAGCTTCACAAAGGTGCCGTCCAGGGCGATAGATGCGTCGGCGTCAAACACGCTGGTACAGGTTTCGCCACGGAAGTCGGTGGCTACCACTTTGTCTTCGGTGTAACCCAACACGCCTTTGAGTGCGCCCTGGCTTTGCGCCTTCATCTCCGCACAGATTTCTTCCAGCGTGGCCGGACTGCTGAGTTCGCAGGTCAAGTCAACCACCGACACGTCGCTGGTCGGCACGCGGAAAGACATGCCGGTAAGCTTTTTGTTCAGCGCGGGAATGACCACGCCCACAGCCTTGGCTGCGCCGGTGCTGGAGGGAATGATGTTTTCCAGAATGCCGCGACCGCCGCGCCAGTCTTTGTTGCTCGGACCATCTACGGTTTTTTGGGTTGCAGTGGCAGCGTGTACGGTGGTCATCAGGCCGCGCTTGATACCCCACTTGTCATGCACAACTTTGGCCAAAGGTGCCAGGCAGTTGGTGGTGCACGATGCATTCGAGATGATGGGCTCGCCCTTGTAGGTGGTGTGGTTCACACCGTACACGAACATGGGGGTGTCGTCTTTGGAGGGTGCCGAAAGAATAACCTTTTTAGCACCTGCGTCCAGATGCTTTTGCGCCGTGGCCTTGTCCAGAAAGAGGCCGGTGGACTCAATGACCACGTCGGCACCAACTTCGTTCCACTTCAAATTGGCAGGATCGCGCTCTTGCGTCAGGCGGATTTTTTTGCCGTTAATGACCAGCGTGTTGCCATCCACCGACACATCGCCCTTGAAGCGGCCGTGCACGCTGTCGTATTGCAGCATGTACGCCAGGTAATGCGGCTCCAGCAGGTCGTTGATGCCGACCACTTCGATGTCGCTGAAGTTTTGCAACGCAGAGCGAAGCACGTTGCGACCGATACGACCGAAACCGTTAATGCCAACCTTGATAGTCATTTACTTCTCGCTTCAATAAAAAAGTTAATTCAAAAACCAAGTTGTTTTAGGCCTTACGGGTCAAAACGGTCTGTACGGTGTCGGCCACGTTTTCCGGGGTGAAACCGAAGTGCGCGAACAACACCGGTGCCGGTGCCGACTCGCCAAAGGTGTCAATGCCAACCACGGCAGCCACACCGTATTTCCACCAGCCATCGGTAGAACCCATTTCCACCGCCACGCGCGGCAAACCTGCAGGCAGCACCACTGCTTTGTACTCAGCGCTTTGCTTGTCAAAGGTCGTGGTACTGGGCATGGATACCACGCGCACCGCAATCTTGCGCTGGGCCAGCAGCTCCTGGGCTTTGAGCGCGAGTTGCACTTCAGAGCCGGTGGCGATGATCACGGCTTGCGCCTTTTTCTTCAGGCCCACTTCCGAGGGCTCGGACAGCACATAGGCGCCCTTGCTGATGGCGTCGATGCCGCTGGCATCCGGCGCGGATTCGGAGTCACCCTTGGGCGCGTAGCTGATGTTCTGGCGTGACAGGAGGAGAGCGGTGGGCTTGGATTCGTTTTGCAACGCGACGGTCCAGGCTACGGCGGTCTCGGCGGTATCGCCCGGACGCCATACGTCCAAGTTGGGGATCAGGCGCAAGCTTGCAGCGTGTTCGATCGACTGGTGGGTGGGGCCGTCTTCGCCCAGACCGATGGAGTCGTGGGTAAACACGTGCACTACGCGCAGCTTCATCAGCGCGGCCATGCGGATGGCGTTGCGGCTGTAATCGCTAAAGGTGAGGAATGTGCCGCCGTAAGGGATAAACCCTCCATGCAAAGCAATGCCGTTCATGATGGCGGCCATGCCGAACTCGCGCACGCCGTAATTGATGTGGCGCCCGCCCACGAGCTTGCCATCGGCATCAGCGGTTTGCACCACGTTGCCTTGCGCGTCAAAGCGTAGGTTGGGGGTGCACTTGGTGTTGGTGAGGTTGGAGCCGGTCAGGTCGGCTGAGCCACCCAGCATTTCGGGCAAGGCTGCGGTGAACGACTCCAGCGCCAGCTGCGAAGCCTTGCGGCTGGCAACAGTTTCGCCTTTTTGGTGTGCGCCGATGATGGTGTCCACAGCGGTTTGCACGAATTTTTTAGGCAGGTCGCCTTTGACGCGGCGCACCAGTTCTTTGGCCAGATCGGGGAAGGCGGCTTTGTAGGCGGCAAACTTTTCGTTCCAGGCGGCCTCAAGTGCCTTGCCTTTAGCCTTGCCATCCCAATCGGCGTAAACGTCTTTAGGTATGACGAACGGTGCGTAGCTCCAGCCAATGGCTTCGCGCGTCAGTGCGATTTCTTCAGCGCCCAGGGGCTCGCCGTGGGCCTTGGCGGTGTTGGCGCGGTTGGGGCTGCCTTTGCCGATATGGGTTTTGCAGATGATGAGTGTGGGGCGCTCGGTCTGTGCCTTGGCATCGGCAATGGCTTGCGACACCAAAGCGGCGTCGTGCCCGTCGATGGGGCCGATCACATTCCAGCCGTAGCCCACAAACCGCAGGGCGGTGTTATCGGCAAACCAGGGGGCGACCTGCCCGTCGATAGAAATGCCGTTGTCGTCGTAAAGCGCAACGAGCTTGTTGAGCTTCCAGGCACCGGCCAGCGACGCGGCTTCGTGGCTGATGCCTTCCATCAGGCAGCCGTCGCCCATGAATACGTAGGTGTGGTGGTCCACCACAGCGTGACCTTCGCGGTTGAATTCTTTGGCCAGCAGCTTCTCTGCCAGCGCCATGCCCACGGCATTGGTAATGCCCTGACCCAGCGGGCCAGTGGTGGTTTCCACACCGGGGGTAATGCCGAATTCGGGATGTCCTGCGGTTTTACTGTGCAGTTTGCGGAAGTTTTTGAGCTCTTCCATGGGCAGCTTGTAACCAGTCAGGTGCAAGAGCGCATAAATCAGCATGGAGCCGTGGCCGTTAGATAGCACAAAGCGGTCACGGTTCATCCACAGCGGGTTGGCAGGGCTGTGCTGCAAGTGCTCACCCCACAACGCCACTGCCATGTCTGCCATGCCCATGGGTGCGCCGGGATGGCCCGAATTGGCAGCTTGCACTGCATCCATCGCGAGCGCGCGGATTGCGCTGGCCATTTGTTGAGGGTTATTGAGACTATTGGCCATTGTGCAAAGCGCTCCGAAGATGGTTGGGCGAGAGGTGAACTGCGCATTTTAGCGAGGTGGGCTATGCTATTGCGATGAGCAAACTTTTCTCCCCCTATATCCTGACCTCGCCGCGTGGCGAGTTGATTCTTCCCAACCGCATCGTTGTGGCTCCGATGTGCCAGTACTCCGCTGTCAATGGCGAAGCCACCGACTGGCATTTGATGCATTGGGGCAACCTGCTCAACAGCGGTGCGGCGATGTTCACCATCGAGGCCACCGCAGTGTTGCCTGAGGGCCGCATCACGCCGAGCTGCCTGGGTTTGTGGGACGAGCGCACCGCCGCCAAACTCGCTGACACGCTACACCGCGCACGCCAACTTGCTCCGCACACTGCAGTTTGCATCCAGCTGGCGCACGCCGGGCGCAAAGCATCGAGTGCCGTGCCCTGGAAGGGCGGCCAACTGCTGCCTGCCGAGAGCGGCGGCTGGCAAACTTTCGGCCCCTCAGCGCTGCCGCAGTTGCCTGGCGAAGTACCGCCCGTGGAAATGGATATCGCCGAGTTGGCACGGGTGCGCGATGCCTTTGTGACCGCGGCCAAACGTGCCGACAAGATGGGCGTGGATGCCATTGAACTGCATGGCGCCCACGGCTACCTGCTGCACGAATTTTTGTCACCGATTGCCAATCAGCGCAACGACGAGTACGGCGGCAGTTTCGAGAACCGCATTCGCTATCCGCTGGAGGTGTTCGCTGCGGTGCGAAAGGCCTTTGGCGGCGTACTGGGGCTGCGCATATCTGCCAGCGATTGGGTCGAGGGCGGCTGGGACGTGGGCCAAAGCGCCGAATTCACCAAACGCCTCAAGGCGATTGGCTGCGATTTCATTCACGTATCTAGCGGCGGTATTTCACCGCAGCAAAAAATTGCACTGGGTGCCGGCTACCAAGTGCAGTTTGCCCATCAAATTCGCGCTGCCAGCGGTATGGCTACCTTTGCCGTAGGCATGATTACCGAGCCGCAACAGGCCGAAGCCATTTTGCAGGCGGGGGATGCCGACATCATCGCGCTGGCACGCGCCTTTTTGTACCAGCCGCGCTGGGGCTGGCAAGCAGCCGCCGCATTGGGTGGCGAGGTGGAGGCCAACCCCGTCTATTGGCGCTGCCTGCCACGCGAGGCGCAAACGGCGTTTGGCAAAGTAACAATTGGCTCGCGCTAGCCGCAGGGATCGCTATGCAGGGCCTGCACATTGCGGCGGATTTGCACGGCTGCCAATGCCCCGCTGCATTGCTAACGGATGCAGAGGCACTGGGCGCGCAGTGCGTGCAAGCGGTGGAACAGGCCGGATTGCAGGCCGTGGCAAAGCTGTTTCACACCTTTCCCGATAGCGCGCACGGTCCCGGCGGTGTGACAGCTACGGTGCTACTGGCGGAGTCGCACCTGTGCGTACACACCTGGCCAGAGCAAAGTGCAGTCACGCTCGATGTGTATGTGTGCAATTTCGAAGCGGACCACTCGGATAAGGCCGAACAATTGATGGCAACGCTACGAGCGTTATTTGCGCCTGCAGATACCAAGGTGCACCGCATTCAACGCGGTGAAATAGCGCCTTAGCTGTACTTGAGGCCTTAAGCCTGCGGCTCAAGAAACTGCACGGTGTTGCGGCCTGCGCCTTTGGCTTTGTACATGGCAAGGTCGGCACGCTTCAAAGGTTCATCGACGTTTTCCAGCACATCGCCAAACAAGGTCACACCAATGCTTGGGGTAACGCGGCGCTCTGCCGCGCCCAACTGGTAACTTTGGTTGAGCGTTTGCAAAATCTTGTTCGCCACTGTTTCGGCCTGTAGGTGCGCCTCTTTCGCGATAGCGCTCAAGTCTTCCAGCATGACAATGAATTCGTCACCGCCCAAACGGGCTACGGTGTCTCCCTCGCGGATACAAGCCGTAAGCCCTGTTGCAACCTGCTTGAGCAGCAAGTCACCTGCCTCATGGCCCAGGGTGTCGTTGAGCTGTTTAAAGTTATCCAGATCCACAAACAGCAAAGCGCCCCTGCGCTGGTGGCGCACAAGATTGGCAATAGCCACTTTGAGTCGGTCCATCAGCAGCCTGCGATTGGGCAATCCGGTAAGCGGATCAAAAAATGCCAGGCTTTGAATCTGGAATTGGGCTTCTTTGGCCTGCGTCACGTCAGTACCTATTCCCAGATAGCCTGTGAAATGGCCTTTCGCATCAAACACCGGATCACCACTGACCGACACGTGATGTACAGATCCATCGGGCAAAGCACGTGAGATTTCAAAGTTACGAAATGGCTTGTGTGCCTCCAGCATTTCGCGGTGTACCTGCCAGCCTGATTCATCAGGCGCCACGGACGGGATATCCCAACGCCGCGCACCCAGGGGCATGCTCAAGATTGCGCGACTTCCATCACCACGCGGATTGCTGGCCGTGTGCAGCACTACGCGATGCGCTGCATCGGTCTCCCAAAAGAAGTCCGAGGACATCTCGGACAAGGTGCGCAAGCGTGCTTCGCTGGAAGTGAGTTTTTGCTCCCGCTCGCGCAAAGTGGCGAGCAGGCTGTTGAAGGCGCTGATGAGCTGTGTGATCTCGTCCGCACCCGATACCGGCAGCGGCTTCATTGGCAGGTGCGCACTTTCCTGCAAGGCTAAGGTGCGCACCGCCTGGCGCAGGGGTTTGAGCTGGCGACGCAACATCCACCAGGTCAAGGTACCGGTCAGCAGCGTTAAAAATGAGGCCATCAACCAGATACGCACCTGCATATCGGCAATCGGGCCAAACGCCTCATCCACCGGCAAGATGACAGAGAGGTACCAATCGGTCACCGACATGCGTTTGATAGACACCAGCAGATGCACGCCAAAGGGATTGGTAGCCAGCGTGGAGCCTTCAAACCCGTCAATAAAACTGTCGATTTGCGGGTTGACGCCTGGTGCCGGAAGAATTTCCATGACGCGCTTACGGTCAGACCCGGTAACGATCCGGCGGTGCTGCGGAGTCACTAAAAAGTAGCCTCCTGTCTTGCCGTACCGGTTACTGGTAACACTGTCTAGAAAATTGGGCTCTCCCAAATTGGTAATGCCGACCAGGACGCCGATCCCATGGCCCTGCGCATCGTGAATGGGGGCGGACATGCCAAACACGGGCGTCTTTAATAGACGCCCGATAACCGGCTGTCCTACGGCCGGCTTCCCTTTTTGAATGACGTCACTGATGTAATCACGGTCCGCAAAACTGACGCCTTCACGACCGGCCGCCTTGGGGTAGGAGGCAATGGCGACACCATCGACGCCCGTCACAAAACTGCCGCCGTTGAACTGGCGCATGAATACCTTTCGCCCTTCCAAAAAGGTCTGCAATTCTTCGGGCTTTGCGAGCATTTGCGGCGTAATGAGTGCCGCTATCAGCTGCAGGCTTTCAAGCCTCTGGGCCATGTGCTCATTGACCTCATAGGCCATGAGGGTTGCGGTAGAAAACTGCTGGTCACCGAGGAGTTTCAAATAATCCTGGCGCAAGGTGCGGCTGATGTAGAACGTCAGACCCCACATGCTGGCGACAAAAATGGCAAGCGTAAACAGCGTGACCCGGGCATTAAATGAACGCCACTGAATGAGGTTTATACGCATGCCGCTACGGAAGATTGAATATAAAAATGACGCGCACTTGAAAGTGCAAACGGGGAGTGTTCACACTCTATCAGCTTAAGAACGGTGGGGTAGGGTTAAAACTACGCAGCGCATACGGATCAATGACAATATCGCTTAGCTTTTTATCATTTCAAGTTCCATGAAATCCAAACTGAGCACAGGAGGCCTTGTGTACTCCACTGACAGCGGTCGCATGTGCCCGGTATGTCGACACGCAATAGCACTATGCAACTGCAAAAGCGCGCAGACGGCGCCAAAAACCGACGGCATCGTACGCGTGTCACGCGAGACCAAAGGGCGCGGGGGCAAGGGCGTCACGCTAGTCAAAGGCGTCCCCCTTGCCGGCGATGCGCTGACCGTATTGGGCAAGCAACTCAAGACGGCCTGCGGCAGCGGCGGCACGGTAAAGGACGGCGTAATTGAAGTCCAGGGCGACCACTGTGATCGCGTCATCGAACTGCTGAAAGCGCAGGGCTATTCCGTTAAGCGCGCAGGCGGTTGACGTGCGGGCTGCGTAGTTATACGCAACGTTTTCGCGCATCTTTACGGATGAAGGCTTTGGCGTTTTGAAGCACACTTTGCATAAGAACTTCAAGCCAAATCAGGGAGAAGAAGCATGCAAACCAACCAAGCCGTCGATCTTTCGTCTGTGACGCTCCACAGGTGGCTCATACCATGCGCCGCAATTATGTTGGCGCTTATTTTTATAAGCTTGATGGCGCCGATGGCCATCGTGCCCGCAGGCAGCCGGGGCGTTATGACTACGTTTGGCAAGGCATCAGATGAAGTGCTAAGTGAAGGCGTTCACTTCAAATTCCCATTGGTACAAGCTCTGCACTTGATGGATGTGCGCATTGCCAAAAGTGAGGGTGAAGGTGATGCTGCGTCCAAGGACTTGCAACAAGTGCGTGCCCGCGTGGTGGTGAATTACCATCTCGACCCCGCAAAGGTGGCACAAACCTTTCGCGAAGTAGGAACCAGCACGGAGGAAGTTGCTGCCGGCATACTCGAGCCAGCCAGACCCGAAGCAGTGAAGGCTGTAACTGCCCGTTTTACAGCAGAAGAGCTGATTACCAAGCGCACGGAGGTGCGAGACCAGATCGCAGTTTTGCTGCAGGAAAAAATGCTGCGCCATGGCCTCATATTGGACGAGTTTGCAATTGTGAATTTTGCTTTTTCGCCTTCATTCACGGCAGCCATCGAAGCTAAAGTGAATGCTGAACAACAAAAGCTTAAAGCCGAACGCGACCTGATGCGTATCCGGGTAGAAGCAGAGCAAAAGGTAGCGTCTGCGCAGGCGGAAGCAGAATCATTGAGACTGCAGCGCCAGGAAGTGACGCCGCATGTACTTGCGCTGCGAACCATCGAGAAATGGGATGGCCATTTGCCACAGGTTACCGGTAGCGCAATCCCTTTACTGGATTTGAGTAAAGCAGCACAGCGTTAGAGCCAGTCTATGCAAAAGCACATTTTGTTTTTGGATTTTGATGGCGTGCTGCACTCAGATTTTGATGCGTATGAAACCCCTTTCAGCCAGGTAAGCAATTTCTGTGATGCCGTGCGAAGAGCGGACCCAAATTGCAGGATCGATATCGTGATCTCTTCTATGTGGCGCCTCTCAGAAAGTCTCGACCAGTTGCGCGCGCACTTTCCAACGGACTTTCATAAACGCATCGTAGATATCACACCGGACCTCAGTGACTTCGACCTTTCTCCCAATGGTTCACGCCAACGGGAGATCGAACTGTGGATGCATGAACACGCCAGGGACGGACATTGGCTGGCCGTTGACGACAGGGCAAACTATTTTGATCCGGCGTGCAAAAATCTATTTTTAGTACCGGACTTCAAACTGATGGCTGCTATTGACCTGCAAATGCCTTTTTCGCTCATGCAAACCATCGAGCTCCAGGAGGCCGCGCTGTCCCAATGGCACACAGAAGTCGCTCAACTTCGCGTTGCACTCTGGAAGAAACTGGAGCTGCGTTTACTAAACTTTGCCGTGCTTTGAAAATGCGGCAATTGCCTCTTTCTCTAGCGCGTACTCTCTGAGGAAAGCCTGCAGTTCGTTGCTTTTCTTAACCTCCAGTTTTTCAAATATATGCCCACGATGGGTGTCGACAGTGCGCCAGTTGATCTCATCACCCGCAATCTTCAGTTCTTTTGATATCTGTTTGCTTGTCAGACCGGAAGCGATGCCCCATACGAATTGCCTTTCACGCGGGGATAACTTGGCCCACAGCAACATTGCCTTATAACGACCTTGGCTGAGCAGGGCCAACTTCGCGGCCCGATCTCTGGCCCTTCTCACCACCTCTATCAATTCGTCATTTGCGCAGGGTTTAGTCAGCCATGTCACTGCTCCGCCTTCCATCGCTCGTACAGCGTCCGGAATGGTGCCACGGCCTGAAAGAAACACGACAACCAACGGGCTTTGCAACTCCCTCAATCGCTCAAAAACGTCCAAACCATTCATGGCTGAAGGCATGTCTTTGTCTAAAACAACAACACCGCCTTGGTTTAAATCAATACTGTCAAGAAACGCCTCCCCCGACGAAAAGGAGCGGACCGCCAAATCCTCTAGATGCGAGGTCAGCAGACTTACCAGCGAGCGGCGCAGGGCATCGTCGTCTTCCACAATGTAGAGATTCAGATTATTCGG
The DNA here is from genome assembly GCA_947373605.1 of Comamonadaceae bacterium. Taxonomy (GTDB): domain Bacteria; phylum Pseudomonadota; class Gammaproteobacteria; order Burkholderiales; family Burkholderiaceae_C; genus Allorhodoferax. The sequence continues at coordinate 102,553 of CANBYM010000001.1, read as the reverse complement.
ATTCATGGTTTCATGGTTTCAGAGGTAAATAGACAGTAAACACCGCCCCACCACCGGAACGGTTATCAAACAACAGGCGCCCGCGATGGGACTCGACTGTCGTGCGACAGATATTCAGCCCCAGTCCCAGGCCATCGGGCTTTGTGGTGAAAAACGGCTGAAACAGTTGCTCACCAAGTTCCGCAGCAATGCCCGGACCACGGTCGCTAACACGGATAAAAACGCGGTCATTCTCTTCGCCGGTTTCTACCTGGATGACTTTTTGGCCTGCGGGGACATCGTGCATGGCTTGCAGCGCGTTGACCATCAGATTGAGCAACACCTGCTCCAGCAGCAAACGGTCTGCCTGTATGACGGGCGGAAAGAGCGATAGCTGCGTCAGCACCTGTGCTTGCTGATGCCGTATTTCAGGGCGCAACAGGGCGACTACATTGTTGACCACGTCATTGACGGTGCAGCCCTGAAAACCTGGCGTGTGCTGCTTCACAAATCCACGTATGCGCTTGACGATGTCTGCGGCGCGCTGTGCCTGCTCGTTAATTTCGCTCAAAGCCTGCAAGGCCTGATCCTGATCTCCGCGCCCCGTGTAAGCGCTGGCTGCGCCTGCAAAACTGACCAATGCCATCAATGGCTGACTGAGCTCGTGCGCAAGGGTGGAGGCCATTTCCCCCATACTGGCCATTCGGCTGGCGCGTTGCATTTTTGCGGCCTGCACACGTTGCGCCTCTTCGGCTAATTTTTGCGCGGTGATGTCCACCACCGAACTGATCCAGCCATTGTGTGCACCATCTGCACCGATCAGCGGCGCGGTATAGACCATGGTGTGTACGTCGTGTCCATCGCGGTGGCGTATGCACGACTCAAAACCTGTCAGCGCGGCCTGCCCGCTCAGTACCGCCTTGCTATCCTGCCAATGTTTGTCCATATCGTCCGGATGCCAGTAAGGGTACGGTGGCCTGGTACTGATCAATTCCTCGGCGCGGTAGCCCGATATATCGCACATAGCCGGGTTAACAAACGTCATCGTGCCATCGAGCGCGCTGGCACGCAGGCCCACCAAAAGTGAGTCCCCCATGGCCTTGCGAAAGGCATGCGACTCCCGCAACTCTGCCGTACGTGCCAGCACCTGGCGCTCCAGTTCAATCCGCACCATCAATTGCTCGGCGTAGCGACGTGCGCGCAACTGCCATAGCTTGGTCACCAGCAACAATACCGCGCACAACAATCCGCTCAGTGCCCAAGCCATGTGACGCGCAAATTCAACGGGCTCCAGGCTGGTCATGACGACCAGCTTCCATTGCAATTCCGATAGTTCTTCGGTCAACGTTAAAAACCGGCGTGGCTTTTCTTCGATGTCGGCAATTGTCTCCAGCCCTGATTCACCCCCGGCCGGATTTGATTGCCAGGGCGTGGGCTCAAACTCTTTGTCTTTGCCAAACTGGCTGGTTTCATTAATGAATGCCTTCTCAGACGGGCTCAACACGCGGGTGGCCGTGTAAAGCCAAGGCGATATGGAGGACAAAAATACAATGCCATTCTTGTCTACCAGCGATATGGGGTCGGCCGCCAGCCTCCATGCGCGCTCGATATTCTGCAAGCTGACCTTGATGGCCAACACACCCATCCAGCGCCCGCTCTCCAGCACCGGAGTGATGATGAACAATCCCGGTACGCCAGTGTTGCCACCCATGGCAAAGAAGATGCCTCCGCGCTCATTCATCTCATCCGAGATCCTCACTTCCGGGCCGCCTTGCGGGTTTTTATACACAAGCCGGTAAGAGTTATTGTCGACAACGACGGTATAAGGCTCCGACGCATTGCTGGCCGCGAGTGTTGCCCCGTGCGTATCAATCAGATACAGCGCCTCGGCTCCGACGCGGTCGTTTACCCCTTTAAGGTGGGCGTTCAGAATTTTGATAAGGTCCTGGTCGGCAGGGTTGTGCAGCACCGCCATCACTTCAGGATGTTGCGCCACGGTGTATGGCACGTGCTGAAAACGCGTCACCGCACTGGCCAAACCAAGGCGCTGCAATTCAATGGTGCTTTTAAGCGCGGCAATCTGCTGCCCCGTTTCGCGCCGGGCAGCAAAGTTACCTGCGATGCCCATCGCAAGCAGAACTGCAAGTGCGATGATTGCTGCCAGTGCCCACCTGCGCAAGTCTGCTAGGGCACTGTCGCCGCGTGTCGGCAAACTCATGTGCACACTCCCTTTCAATTTTGCTTTTCGGGCATTGTCACTGAAGCCGTGTATGAATGCGCAAGGCTCGGTGCTTTGTATTACTGCTTGCCAGCCAAGCCTTTGACACCATCGCCATTGAAGCGGGAAACGCCCATCGTGTCATATGGCGACTTGATCTCTTTCCAGGCTGCATGAAAGCGCCCCTCTTGCAGAATATTAAGTTTAGAAATCAGGCAGCGCTGCAATGCAGCGACCTTTTTCCCCATTTCGCCGTTGGGCTTGAACGGGCGTGTGAGTAGCAGATTCGGTGCAGCAAGAAAGCTGAAGTTATACGCTCCGAGGTTTTGATAATTGCGCCTTGCAATCGTGAATGGAAACTGTGCAGGAATGTCGAACTCAGCCAGCATCAGATTGGCGTTGGACGGGTGGCGCGTGATGGCGGGATACGGCCAACCCCCCGTTGTAAATATGGCCTGCACCTTGTTTTTACGCAACAACTCCACTGCTTCATCTTCGCCATCCGCCAGAACAAATTCCATGGCGTAACCGAGTTGGTTGTTGAGCTTTTGACCCACCAATTGTGCTGAGCTGACAACGGCCACTTTGACACCCTTGAGGTCCGAAAACTTGCGATAGAAGCGGGTTTCCGTTCCAATGCCATTCCAGCCCCCCATCTGCGAGCCACTTTTAAGCGTCAGGATATGCAACAGGTTGGAATGCAGCGGCATGATGGCTTGCAAATCCTTGATGTTGTCATCGCCATTGCGAGACATTTCCAGCAAGGTATCGACTTGTGCAAACCCTACCTCTACTTCGTTGGCCGCAAGCTTCATCAGATTATGCAGTCCGCCTTTGCTGGGGACACCACATACCGGAACGACCGTGCCGCAAGCGGCCTCGATATCTTTCACCAACAGTTCGTACACCCCGCCGTTAGGCCCGCCGCCGATGCGTAAGCCACAGTCTGACATCTCTTCAGCACACGCGCCCTGAGCGAATGCGAGGGGCCCCAGTGCGGCCCAAAGTGCCAATTGGAATTTCTTGCGTGTTTGTGTAGTCATCGTGAGCTCCTTAAATGGTTAGCGAACAATGACGGGAGCGGTCTGCGACTCGCTGTCGTCATCTAAAGCCGCCAGGCGATGCCGGGCGAGCAGGAAAATAAATACCAGTGCAAGTACAAATAGAACGCTGGTGACAATGCGAAATACTTTCCAGAATTTCATGGTGTGATCCTTTGGTTCGGGTGAGTTGGAAACCCCAGTGCGGTCATACTCTTCAAACTGTGTTCATCAAGCAGTGCGCGCGTGGGGCCTTCGGCGCTGCTCATTTGCACATCGAGTTCGGCAAATACCGCGTTAAAGCGGTCTTGCACTGAGCGCAATGCGGTGTCGGTAAGCAGGTCTTCGATCAAATGGTCGGTAGCGTTGGGGTCCATTGCATCGTTGGCGCGCCCGATTGCCATGGCAATCTCCCATTCACTTTCTTTGCGCTTGACGTTCAGGCGGAACTCTTCCAGCGCGTCCTGTGCCTCCACCAGACGCTTCATGTTGACGGCCTGAAACTGTTTAAGGCGATTGACGGCTTTTTGCTGGCGCGCCAGCACATGGCCGGGGTCTTTGTGGCTGCGCTCAGCCATCATGCATTCGATGGATTCAATCTGCGCGCCCACAGTAACCAACGCGGCCCGGAATACCTTCAGGCGTTCGCCACGGCGGATCATTTCGTTTTGCAATTGCTCGATCGGTCGGCGTTGTGCCTCGACTTTGCGCAAGCGCAACATGCGGTTTTCCAGCTTTTGCAAGGCCAGCGGCAGCGCCTGAATGGCTGCCACGCCGACTGCGGCCATACCCGCCAGAGCGGCAATTCCAAGTCCGGCAGACACGGCAGCCCAAATGAACGGTGTACAAATTGCCAACAATCCCAATGCGGCAAATATGGCGCCTATGCGCACCAGCCAGACCTTGTCGGGCAACAGGTTTCGTTGCAGGTCGTTGTACCGTGCTGCGTTGTAGGTGTCTTTTTCGGGGTAACGAAGTGGCTGCATTTTTTCCTCCTGCTCTGAACTGATGTGGGTTCAGTGTGCGAGCAGTTGGACCAAAATGCAGCAGCGCGATTGCGCAATGTGCACTGCGTATAACTACGCAGTGGGGCGGAAACTAAATTTGCGTGTGATTCACTGCAGCGTGATTGCGCCGCAGGCCAAGCGCGGGCCCGAGTTGCCGGTGGGTTGGGTGGTGAAGTCATCGGGATCGCGATGCACGATCAGGCCATGGCCAACGACATTGGTGTCGCCACTGGCCACCTTGAGCGTAATGGAATCAAAGCTGAACTTGGCGACGCCGTTGGCATCAGCCTTGAGGCTTTGCAAGTCGCCCGCATGGTGGTCGTCTGCAGCAAAGGCACCGTGCTTATGGCCATCGGGGTTGAAATGCCCGCCGGTACTCATACCGTCACCACTGGAGCAATCGCCTTTTTCATGAATGTGAAAGCCGTGTTCCGTATTGGGTTGGAACCCGCTTATTTCACCGACCACCACGACCTTGCTACCTTGGGTGACAAAACGCACCATGCCACTGACGGAACTGCCTTTGGTGGGATCGAGCTTGGCCACTGCTGCCGGGCCCGGTTGCGTTGATGCGCAGGCTACCAAAAAACCGGCAATGCCAATCGTCAAGAAAGTATTTTTCATGGGATCTCCTTGAAGCCGACATGCTGGCATCATTCGGCCTGTATAGCAATACACTTTTTTTCAGTACCGCAACCCGAGAGCTGCAGCCCATGGCACATCCACACGAACACCACCACGATCACGACCATGATCACGGGCACAGCCATGGCGGGAACGGGCACCATCACCCTGTGCCCACCAGCGGCAGTGCGTTTGCAATCGCCATTGCGTTGAATACGGTGTTTGTCGTCGTGGAGTTCGGCTATGGCTTTGCCGCCAATTCCACCGCGCTGATGGCCGATGCGGGGCACAACCTGTCGGACGTGCTGGGTCTGGTGCTGGCTTGGGGTGCGGTCATCCTGTCGCGTAAATCACCGGATGCGCGGTTTACCTACGGGCTGCGCAGCAGTTCCATCCTGGCCGCATTGGCCAATGCGGTATTTCTGTTGCTGGCTTGCGGTGCCATCGCTTTGGAAGCAGTTCAACGCTTTGCGAGCCCGCACCCGATTGAGGGCCTCACGGTCATTGTGGTTGCGGCCATTGGCATCGTGGTTAACGGCGTTTCCGCCTGGTTGTTTGCCAGCGGCAGCAAGGGCGACATGAATGTGCGCGGCGCCTACTTGCATATGGCAGCGGACGCGGCGGTGTCGCTGGGTGTGGTGGTAGCCGGTGTGGTGATTTTGTACACCGGCTGGGTCTGGTTGGACCCGCTGATCAGCCTGGTGATCGTGGCGCTGATTGTGGTGGGCACCTGGGGCCTGTTGCGTGAATCGCTCAAGCTGTCGTTAAGCGCCGTACCCGCCAACATCGACATGAATGCCGTGCAAACCTACCTGCAGGAACTGCCCGGCGTGCAGTCCATTCACGACCTGCATGTGTGGGGCATCAGCACCACGGAGTCCGCGCTCACGGTGCATCTGGTCACACCGCAGGGCTATCCTGGCGATGCAGCGATGGATGACATCATGGACACGCTAAAAGACCGCTTTGCCATTGCCCACAGCACGCTGCAAGTCGAGCTGGGCACCACCCAGCACCAGTGCGCTCTTTTGCACTAGGTCAGGCAACGAATACGCGCGCCTTGCGGGGCGTGAGCACCAGCACTTCGCCCTCTTTGTAGGCGTGTGTATGAAACTCCTGCGCTGCGATTTGCGCTTCGATAATGTCGCCACTGCCGGCGGCAGAGGCGTCGAGTGGCAGTAATTCCAGTCGGGCAATTGGTCCCACCACAATGGCGCGCACCAGCTTGGCCGGAATACCGCGCTGCGGCTGGTAGCTGCTGATGTTCTGCTCTTCACCGGCTTCATAGCGGCGTACTTCCAGATCATGCGGGCGTACATAGGCAAAGGCTTTGGAATCCTGAATACCACTGTGCTCGGGACTTGCCACGCGCACGCCATGGCGGTCTTCGCCGATCAGCATTTCGCCTTCGTGGGCACGACCGTTGAACAAGTTCACATCGCCCAAAAAGCCATACACGAAAGGGCTTGCGGGATGGTCCCACACCTCTTGCGGCGAGCCGATTTGCTCCACCTTGCCGCTGTTCATCAGCACCACGCGGTCTGCCACTTCGAGCGCTTCCTCCTGGTCGTGGGTCACAAAAATACTGGTCACATGCAAGTCATCATGCAGGCGGCGCAACCAACGACGCAGTTCCTTGCGTACCTTGGCATCCAGTGCGCCGAACGGTTCGTCGAGCAGCAACACTTTGGGCTCCACCGCCAGCGCACGGGCCAGCGCAATCCGCTGGCGCTGGCCGCCGGAGAGTTGCGCCGGGTAGCGGTCCGAGAGCCAATCGAGCTGCACCAGATCCAGCAGCTTGTGGACTTTTTCTTTGATGACGGCCTCAGACGGGCGACTGGCGCGCGGCTTCATGCGCAGGCCGAAGGCCACGTTGTCAAACACACTCATGTGCCGAAACAACGCGTAATGCTGAAACACAAAGCCCACGTTGCGCTCGCGCACATGCACATCGGTTGTGTCTTCGCCACTGAACAAGATGTTGCCCTGGTCGGCAGTTTCCAGCCCGGCGATGATGCGCAGCAGTGTTGTCTTGCCGCAGCCGGAGGGGCCTAACAAGGCGACGAGTTCACCGGAATCAATGTCCAGGCTCACGTCCCGCAGGGCGTGAAAGTTACCGAAGTCTTTGCTGACGTTGCGAATTGCGATGCTCATACAGTCTTCTCAATCAGTGGTTTTTCCGGGGGCAAGGCAGCAGCAGCCTTTTGGTCGCGCTCAAAGCGCCATTCCACAAACTGCTTAAGCACAAGCGTCACCAGCGCTAGCAGCGCCAGCAACGAGGCCACGGCAAACGCCGCTACGCTTTGGTACTCGTTGTACAAAATTTCGACGTGCAACGGAATAGTGTTGGTCTGGCCACGGATATGGCCGGACACTACCGACACCGCGCCGAACTCACCCATGGCGCGCGCGTTACACAAGATCACGCCGTAAATCAGGCCCCATTTGATATTGGGCAGCGTGACATGCCAGAAAGTCTGCCAGCCAGTTGCTCCCAGTACGATGGCTGCCTGTTCCTCTTCCGTACCCTGCGCCTGCATCAAGGGAATCAGTTCGCGTGCGATGAAAGGGAAAGTCACAAAAATCGTGGCCAGCACAATGCCGGGTATGGCGAAGATGATTTTGATGTCATGCTCGGCGAGCCATGGGCCGAACCAGCCTTGCGCCCCGAACATCAGTACATAGATCAAACCGGCCACCACGGGCGAGACCGAGAACGGCAGGTCCACCAGTGTGGTTAGAAAAGCCTTGCCGCGAAACTCGTACTTGGCAATGGCCCAGGCAGCAGCTACGCCGAACACCAGGTTCATGGGCACCGCAATCGCCGCTGTAATCAACGTGAGACGAATAGCGCTCCAAGCATCGGGTTCGTGCAGTGCTTCCAGCGCAGCAGCTGCGCCTTTGCGCAGTGCTTCCGTAAATACGGCGGCAAGCGGCAACACCAGAAACAAGAAGATAAAAACCAGCGCCAGCGCCAACAGGCTGAACTTGACCCAGGCCGGTTCGGTCGTACCCGCCTTGGCGCTGCGGATGTTGCGTGATGACGTGGCTGCGCTCATGTCTGCGCTCCTGAGCGACGGCGTTGCCATGCCTGCAAGGCATTAATCAGCAACAGCAGGATAAAGGAAATCACCAGCATGACGGTGGCCACTGCGGTGGCGCCCGCGTAGTCATATTGTTCGAGCTTGCCGATGATGATCAGCGGCGTAATTTCCGACACCATGGGCACATTGCCGGCGATAAAAATAACTGAGCCGTATTCGCCGATCGCGCGAGCAAAAGCCATCGCGAAGCCGGTTAGCAAGGCCGGGGCAATAGTCGGGAAAATCACGTACCAGAAGGTTTGCAAACGTGTGGCGCCCAAGCAGGTAGCCGCTTCTTCGAGTTCTTTCTCGGCGTCTTCCAGCACCGGCTGCACGGTGCGCACCACAAAGGGCAGCCCGATAAATATCAGCGCAATCACCACACCTGCGGGTTTGAAGGCCAGTTGGATGCCACGCGGCTCCAGAATTTCGCCGATCCAGCCATTGCTGGCCAGCAGGGCCGTCAGCGATATACCAGCCACGGCGGTAGGCAGCGCAAACGGCAAATCCACCAGCGCATCGATAATTTTTTTACCCGGAAACTGGTAGCGCACCAGCACCCAGGCCACCAAGAGGCCGAACACTGAATTGACCACGGCCGCGATCAGCGAGGCACCGAACGTGAGCCGGTACGAGGCCATCACACGCGGGCTGGTTACCGCTGCGATGAACTGATCCAGGGTGAGCGTAAAGGTTTTGAAAATAAGCGCTGAGAGTGGAATCAACACAATCAGGCTGAGATAAAACAGCGTGAACCCCAGCGTCAACTTGAAACCGGGCAGCACACGCTTGGGCACACGCCGCGTGCCCGCGGGCACCGCGTTACTCGTCATTGCATTCATGAAGGATTTGCCGCCTTATTTCACCGTGTACAGCTTGTCAAACTGTCCACCGTCGTTGAAGTGGACCTTCTGCGCTTCTGCCAGCGATCCAAATACCTCCTCCACGGTAAACAACTGAATCGGCTTGAAAGTGGTGGCGTATTTTTTGAGGATAGCGGGGTTGATGGGACGCAGTGCGTGCTTGGCGGCAATCTCCTGCGCTTCGTCGGAGTACAGGAAGTTCAAGTAAGCCTTGGCGGCGTCTGCCGTGCCTTTCTTGGCCACCGTGCGCTCTACGACAGCAACCGGGTTTTCGGCGACGATGCTGATGCTGGGGTGCACAGCGTCCACCTTGCCGGTGCCGAACTCGCGGTCCACCGATACCACTTCGGATTCAAACGTAATCAGCACGTCGCCGATGTTCCGTTGGAGGAAGATGGTGGTCGCATCGCGTCCGCCCTTGGCCAAAACCGGCACGTTTTTGTAGAGCTTGCCGACAAACTCCGCTGCTTGTGCATCGGTGCCGCCCTTTTTACGGGCATAGCCCCAGGCTGCCAGATACGCCATGCGCCCGTTGCCGCCCGTCTTGGGGTTGACCAGCACCACCGAGATGCCGGGCTTGATCAGGTCGTCCCAGTCTTTAATCCCTTTGGGATTGCCTTGGCGGGTCAGGAACAGCATGGTGCTGGAAGTCGGCGATGCGTTGTGTGGAAAACGCGTTTTCCAGTCCTTGGCGACCACACCGGTGCCAGCCAGAAAGTCGATATCGGTGGTGGTATTCATGGTGACCACGTCCGCATCGAGTCCATCATTCACGGTACGCGCCTGTGCGCTGGAGCCGCCATGGGACTGGTCAATCTTGATGTCTTTGCCGGTGGACTTCTTGTAGCTGGCAATGAAGGCGCCATTGACGTCTTTGTAAAACTCGCGTGACACGTCGTACGACGCATTGAGCAGGGTGGTTTGCGCCTGCACCAGACCGGACGCTGATAGTGCGATGGCAGCCAGAACGAACGACGCTTTTTGTTTGAATGTCATGAAAGAACTTATTAAGTTGTGTCAAAGGCATATAAAAGCCTTCGCGAGGGGGTGATTGTGCATAAAGAGCGCTTCAAACCCAACGAATACTTGGTTGTTTGCATATAACTCCTCACCCATTTGATGTTCAGATCCGCTTTGTTCCAATTTTGGAATTCAGATTCCCATATTGACGCCGACCCTTATTCTTTCGACCGTCTAAAGATCGAGCCCTTTTAACTACCTAGCCGGTAACGATGGACTCCATAAAACTCTCATAAATCCGAACCAGCCTTTTGCTTTCATTACTGGCCATGACTAGTGGCGCTCGGGCTGTGGATTTACGGTCCGCTTCCAAACTGACTTTCAGTCCTTAAAACTTCTTGTTTGTGGCGGATTGGAAAATTTCCAAAATCGAAGACCTACGCTTGCCGGGCGCCGCAGCGAACGCGGGCAAATCGTTTAACTTCATGGACTTGGCCCAAAGTGCTGCCAAGGCGCTGGGCAAAGGCAAGATGTTGTTGCAACACTTGGTAGCGCGCCCCGGCGCTGACGAAGCGTACATGGCCGTAACCTATGGCCCGCAGCACGCACCCGCGATCTTGGTGGCTAAGGCGGATGGAACCGTTCGCAAACTCGACCTGGCAAAGTTGTCCGGCAGTTCCATAAAGTTGAAGCAAACGGTGGGTGACGACCAGAGGTTCTGGCGTGCCATGCTCGGCAAGAGTTTTACCGTGACCGACATGAAGTGGTACGGCAGCAAGTTGTACGCGGCCGGTTTGTCGAACCAGGATTTTTCTTCCAGCTTGCGCATCCTGCCTCAGCCGTTTAACGGCAAGAGCGAAATGGTCAGCATGGAGATGTACCACACGCTGCACAACCAGATTGAGACGCGCGCGCCCATTCTCGCCATGGCGTTTACGCAATTGGAAGGTAAACCCTATTTGCTGGCCGCCTACTTGTGTACCCCCTTGAACACGACGGTGCAAAAAGTTTAGACGCAGTACGCACAGCTCAAACGCTGGGATCGTGCGATAGCGCTTAATTTGACGACAAGCCCTCGTCCATTCGATATTCAAATAAGCTATTTCAAAAACGTTCTTTGTTGAATTTTTCATCTATCAATACAGTTCTCCACAGGACGCAACTCTTGTGTTCACGAACTATTCAATAAAGGACCTCTGCAATGAAACTCGTCAAGAAACTACTTGCCATCACGCTGGGCGCCCTCATGGTGGCTGGCGTCAGTACCGCTTCGGCGGCGGACAAAAAAGTTGTCGTCGGCTACCAAACCGACGCACTGCCCTCATCCTTGGGCATTGCCAACGGCGATTATGAAAAAGCCACCGGCTACAAAATCGACTTCCGCAAATTCAACTCCGGCGCCGACGTGTTTGCGGCCATCGCCTCCGGTGACGTGCAAGTGGGTTACGTAGGCTCCAGCCCCTACGCCGCTGCCACGTCGCGCGGACTGGACGTAAAAGCGTTTTACCTGGCCTCCATCTCCGGCGTAGATGAAGCACTGGTGGTCCGCAATGGCTCAGGCATCAACACCGTCGCTGACCTCAAAGGCAAAAAGCTCGCAGCAGCGCCCGTGTCTACCGACCACTACCAGTTGCTGGCCTTGATCAAGAGCCAGGGCCTGACCGAAAAAGACGTACAAGTGTTCGCAATCCCTCAGCCTGAGATCGTGGCGGCCTACAACCGGGGCGATATTGACGGCGGCTTCGTCTGGGACCCGGCTCTGACCGAGTTGAAAAAGAACGGCAAAGTATTGGTTACCTCCAAAGACGTTGCTGAAAAGGGCGCGCCGACTTTCTCCGCATGGGTTGCGACTGGAGCGTTTGCCAAAGAACATCCTGAATTCCTCAAAGGTTTCAGCGGCGTGATCGAAAAGCACACGCAGTCCTTTGTGAACAACAAGGCAGCATGGGGACCTGACAGCGACAACTCAAAGCAACTCGCCAAACTGCTGGGTGGCACGCCTGCCGACCAGGCCGCCGGTTTGCTGAACCTCAACCTGGTCCCGCTGAGCGCGCAAGCCTCTGACGCCTGGTTGGGCGGCGGTGAAAAGTCCGGCATCGCCAAGATTTTGAAAGAAACCTCTGCCTTCCTGAAAGAGCAAAAGAAGATTTCCGACGTGCTGCCCAGCTACGCAGCCTTCGTAACCCCCACTGTGGTTGCTTCACTAAAGAAATAAGCTTCTACCCTTCACAGAAGCCGCGCTGCGGGTCACACCGCGACGCGGCTTCTTTGGCTTTTTACACAGGATTTTTTATGCTCCGGGTACTTGGTGCCAGCGTTTATTTCGCGTCCCGCACGGGTGAGGCCGTTCACGCACTGGACAACGTTTCTTTGGATATTCCCGACGGCGGCATTGTGGTAGCACTGGGCACCTCGGGCTGCGGCAAGTCCACACTGCTCAACGCCATGGCCGGATTCCTGCCGCTCTCACAGGGAAGCATTACGCTGGACGGCCAGCCGATCAGTGCCCCCGGCGCCGACCGCGGCGTCGTTTTTCAAAAAGACACGTTGTTGCCGTGGAAGTCAGTGCAGGACAACGTCTCTTTGGGCCTGAAATTTGCGGGCCAAGGTCGCAAAGAGCGCGATGCTCGCGCGCAGGAACTGTTGTCGCTGGTAGGCTTGCAGGACTTTGCCCAGGCCTTTTCGTTTGAACTCTCGGGCGGAATGCGCCAACGCGTCGGTCTGGCGCGTGCGCTGGCCACCAACCCCAAAATTTTGCTGATGGATGAGCCATTTGGCGCGCTGGACAGCATGACACGCGAACAGATGCAGGAGTTGCTGGTCTCGGTGTGGGACCGCACCCGCAAACAGGTTTTCTTTATCACCCACTCAATTGAAGAGGCGCTCTTTCTGGGCACCGAAGTCATTGTCATGTCGCCCCGACCCGGGCGCATTGTGGCTCGCTTTGCAACTGACTTTGTGCACCGGTTTGCACGTGACCGCGATGCCCGCGCCATCAAGACATCTCCGGCATTTGCCGAACTGCGCGAAGAGATTCGCGCCATCGTGCACCGCACGGAAGAAGGCGCCAACGTATGACCGACCTCGCAGCACAACTCATCGCCATGCAATCCGCAAGCTCGCAAACACCCACAGCTGCAGCATCAACTACCGCACCACCACGTGTCGTAAAAATGCGCAGCTTCGGCATCGGCGAAGGCTCCACACTGCTAATCAGCGTGATCACCGGCATCGTCATACTTATCGGCTGGTATTTGGTGTCGGCCAGCGGTTGGGTGTCGCATCTGTTTTTGCCGACGCCATCCGAGGTCATCACAATAGCGCAGTCCATCTGGGAGGACGGCTACGCCAACGCCACGCTGTGGGAACACGTGAGCGCCAGCCTGATGCGCATTCTGAGTGCCGCTGCAATTGCCATCGTGCTGGGCATACCAGCGGGCATTGCCATGGGACTCAACCGCTGGGCCAAAGGGGTGCTGGATACGCCCATCGAGTTTTACTGGCCGCTGCCGCCACTGGCCTATTTGCCGCTGATGATCATCTGGCTGGGTATCGGTGAAGCGTCCAAAATTTCCTTGCTCACCTTGGCCATGTTTGCGCCCATCGTGCTATCCGCACAAGCCGGTGTACGGTCCCTGCCGATGGAGCGGATCAATGCGGCGCTTTCGCTGGGTGCCAATTGCTGGCAGTTGTTTTCAGAAGTAGTGCTGCCGTCGGCACTGCCGGAAATTCTGACCGGCATCCGCATTGCGCTGGGTGTGGGCTGGGGCACGCTGGTTGCAGCCGAGCTGATTGCGGCGACGCGCGGCATCGGCTATATGATCATGTCGGCATCCCACTTTTTAGCCACCGACGCGGTGTTTGTGGGCATTGCCATCATTGCCATCTGTGCCTTTGCGTTTTCACTGGTCATGCGCGCGATTGAACGCGTGCTCGTTCCGTGGAAAGGCAAGAGTTAACGCTTACCGAACGTGGCAGGCGCCGATCAAGCGTCTTCCGTCTCCAGGGCGCTTTCCGTGTTAGCGGCATGAGCTAAGTCCGCTTCTGACAGCAGCGACTGCACCAACGCCAGCCCCAAGGGCCAATGTCCATGGCCGGAGTCCACATTAATGTGACCGGCACTTTGCAAACGCAAAAACTCACTGCCCCAAGCCCGCGCGTAAGCACCTGCGGTTCGCACCGGGCAGTACGGGTCGTCATTGCTGGCAACCACAATATGTTTGTAGGGCAAGGGCTGGTAAGGCACCGGCGCAAAGTCCGCCAGAATGCCCCGCCTCTCGGGGTCGGCAGGCGCGACAAGCAAGGCACTGTGAATGCGCTGCGCCACCTCAGGCGCCAAGTGGGTAGTGGCAATACAGCCCAGGCTGTGTGCCGCAACAACCACCGGTCCCTCCTGCGCGAGAATTGCATCGCTGATCGAGGCAATCCAGGCCTTGCGCGACGGAGTAATCCAGTCGTCCTGCTCTACCCGCACCGCATTGGGCAACTGCTCGACCCATAGGCTTTGCCAGTGGCCGGGGCCTGAATTACGCCAGCCGGGAACGATGATGAGAGTTGCCATAGGCTTGATTCTGGCGCGCTCATGCGCTTTCACAAACGAATTGTTAGTTGTTTGTTTATTACTTATTGCCTCACCAAAAAAATGGCGGCCCGAAAAGGCCGCCATTGTTAATGTGCAGTGCCGAACACTGCACGCTCACCAATCAGTGTGTCCGTTGTGAACTCAGCCGTCGCACCACGGCAATGAAGCGGTCCACTTCCTCGCAGGTGTTGTAGAACGCCAGCGAAGGGCGCACGGTGGCCTCAACTCCAAAGCGACGCAGGATAGGCTGCGCGCAGTGGTGGCCGGAGCGCACCGCTATACCTTCACGGTTCAGCTCTTTGCCGACTTCCTCCGTGGTGTAACCCTTCAGCACAAAGGACAGCACGCTCGCCTTGTCCTTGGCCGTGCCGATCAGGCGCACACCGGGAATAGGCTGCAGCAAGTGCGTGGCATAGGCAAGGATGTCATGCTCGTAGCGGGCAATGTTTTCCAGACCGATGCGCTGCACATAGTCAATCGCAGCACCCAGGCCCACCGCATCGGCAATATTGCCGGTGCCTGCCTCAAACTTGTTGGGCGGTGGCTGAAAAATAGTGCGCTCAAAAGTCACATCAGCAATCATGTTGCCGCCACCCTGCCAGGGCGGCATGGCATCCAGCAACTCGCGTTTGCCGTATACCACGCCGATGCCGGTGGGCCCGAAGATCTTGTGGCCGGAGAACACGAAGAAGTCCGCGCCGATGTCCTGCACATTGACCCGCATGTGGCTGACCGACTGTGCCCCGTCCACCAACGCTACTGCGCCGGCACGATGCGCCAGTTCCACAATTTCCTTGACCGGCACCACGGTGCCCAGCGCATTGGAAACTTGCGTTACTGCGACGATTTTGGTGCGGTCGTTGAGCAGCTTTTTGTACTCATCGAGCAGCACCTGACCGGAGTCATCCACGGGAATCACGCGGATGCGTGCGCCCTTTTGCGCCGCCAGCTGTTGCCAGGGCACGATATTAGCGTGGTGCTCCAGGTTGGAGACGATGATCTCGTCCCCTTCCTGCACGTTCTGCACGCCCCAGGTCTTGGCCACCAGGTTGATAGCCTCAGTCGCACCCCGCACGAAGATAACTTCTTCAACACTGGATGCGCCCAGGAACACACGCACTTTTTCACGCGCACTCTCATACGCATCGGTAGCGCGGGCGGCCAGCTCGTGGGCAGCGCGGTGAATATTCGAATTCTCGTGCTCATAAAAGTACGAGATGCGCTCAATCACCTGGCGCGGCTTGTGGGTCGTCGCGGCGTTGTCGAACCAGGCCAGCGGACGCCCGTTGACACGCTCCTGCAGAATGGGAAAGTCGCGACGGATTGCATTCACATCAAACGCGGGGTGGCGTGCTTGCGGGTCTACTTGGGGATCGCGTCCGGCATGCGTCACCGCAGGACGGGACGGCTCCAGAAAGTAGAACGGTCCGGCAGCGCGCGCTGCTTCGCCTTGCGACGCTTGCGCACCCAGTGATGAGGGACCGGCAGATCCGAGTGCCACACCGTTGGCTGAAGCATTGCGTGGGTTGTCGCTCAGCAATGCACGTAGGTCTTCCGCTCCGGGCAAACCAAACGCATTGGGCGTCACTCGGTCTTCGCGTGGCACGGCGTGCTCGGTCAAGGTAGAGGGATAGCCACTGCTTTCACCCAGAAAGTAGTAGGGCGTGGATGGCGTGCCGGGCAGAGGCGAGGGCGATTGCGGTGCTGCGGGTAGCGCCGCTGCATAGCCTTCGGGAACGCCCAGCGCGTTTCCACCGGCCTTGCTATCAACTGCAGGGGGAACGATGGCCGCGTTGTCGGGCAGGCCATTGGGCGCTGCCGAGTGCGGCACCAGTGACGGAGTAGACGCGCCCAAAGAGAGCACGTTTTGTGGCGTGGTGGGAACCACGTTGCCGCCCGGCACCAAGGTGCCGGCCAGTTGTGGATCACGCACCAACGGGCCCAGCGATGTGCCACCGGGCAATAGGTTGGTCGGCGCAGGTACTCCACCCAGGGCCGACTGCGTATGCACACCGGAAGGTGGCTTGGGCGCTTCGCCCGGCAGTGCTGAAAAAAACGCACCGGCGAGCTGGGTTAAGGCGGCGATATCAGGCAATCCGGCTGGGGGGGTGGCCCCCGGAAAATCACTTGTAGGTATCTGGATAGTCATGGAACTTGCCAATCTCAACATCTTCCAACACCGCCAGCGCATCATCCGACTGCACCACCAGCGAGCAGTAAAGGCTGATCAGGTAGGACGCAATCGCGCTGCGGTTGATGCCCATGAAACGCACGGAGAGACCGGGGCTTTGTTCGCCGGCCAGGCCTGGTTGGTAAACACCGACCACGCCTTGGCGCTTGTCGCCCACGCGCAGCAAAATAATCTTGGTCTTGCCATCAGCGACCGGCACTTTGTCGCTGGGGATCAGTGGTACGCCGCGCCAGGTCAGGAACTGCGAACCGAACAAGCTCACTGTCGGTGGTGGCACGCCACGGCGTGTGCATTCGCGGCCAAAAGCGGCAATCGCCAATGGGTGGGTCAGGAAGAAGGCAGGCTCTTTCCAGACTTTGGTCAGCAACTCGTCTAAATCGTCCGGTGTGGGTGCGCCGGTCAAGGGATAGATGACTTGATCGGGAGCGACGGACGCCAGCAGACCGTAGTCGGGGTTGTTGATCAGTTCGGATTCCTGGCGCTCTTTGATGGTCTCAATCGTCAGGCGCAGTTGCTCTTTGATCTGGTCGTGCGGGCTGCTGTACAGGTCGCTGACGCGGGTGTGCACGTCCAAAACGGTGGACACCGCGTTCAGGAAATATTCGCGCGGCGCTTCTTCGTAGTCCACAAATGTTTGCGGCAGTTCCGATTCATCGCGCTTGGCGCAGGCCACCAGCACGTCCTGCGGGTTCTTGACCTTGTTAAGGCGGTAAATACCGGCTTCCACCGGTGTCCACTGCAACAGATGCACCAGCCAGCGCGGTGTGATCGTCGACAGAATGGGTACTGTCTTGGTGGCATTGGCAAGTTGGCGTGCTGCGTTGTCGCTCAGCGCCTGTTGCGAAGGGGTGTTTTCGGACATGAAAGACTCCGTTTGAGGTTACAAAAAAGAATGATTAAGTGTGTTTTGTCTGTAGCCGGAACTCAACAGGCTATAGACGTCAATTCGATGCCGGTGACCACCTGGCTGTGCGCCAGGCGTTCCGCCTGATCTACCAGATGACTCGCACTGAAACCAAATGCGTAGGCGAGCTTTTCCAGCGTCACGATCGAGGCAATCGCCTCGCCGCGTTCAAGCTCACCGATATAGGATCGGTTCAGGTTGGCACGCTCGGCCAGTGCCTCCTGCGACCAGCCGTGGCATTCGCGCTGGCTCCACACAACGGCACCGAGGTCTTTGGCCAAAACGCTTTCGCCCTGCACTGCGCCTTTGAATCGGGAATGGGGCATTAGCGCTCTTTGCTGTCCTGACGCAGGCTGGCTTGCGTAATGGCGGTGCCGGGCTCCACACTATGGGTGAGCCAGACATTGCCGCCAATTGAGGCGCCGCGCCCGATGGTCACGCGGCCCAGCACCGTGGCACCCGCGTATATGACCACATCGTCTTCCACCACCGGGTGGCGCGGCTGGCCCTTGATCGGATTGCCATCCGCGTCGATGGGAAAACTTTTGGCGCCCAGTGTGACGGCCTGATAGATGCGCACTCGCTCACCGATAACCGCGGTCTCGCCGATCACCACGCCGGTACCATGGTCGATAAACAAGCCTGCGCCTATGGTGGCACCCGGATGCACATCAATGCCGGTTTGCGCATGCGCCAGCTCCGCCACAATGCGCGCCAGCAAGGGCACACCGAGTTGGTACAGCGCATGCGCCACGCGGTGGTGAATCATGGCCAGAATGCCGGGGTAGCACAGCAGCACTTCGTCGACACTGCGCGCCGCCGGGTCGCCGTCAAAGGCTGCAACCACATCGCTGTCGAGCAGCCTGCGAATGGCGGGCAGTTTGGCCGCAAAGTCACGCACGATGGCAACCGCCTGCACGACCAATGCTGCTTCGTCAATCACCGGTTCATGGCGCGCAATGTGATGTAACTCCAGGCGAACTTGCGTGTGCAGCGTGTGCAGCACCAGCCCCAGTGTGTGGCCGATATAGAAGTCTTCGCTTTCCTGGCGCAGATCTTTGGGCCCCAAACGCATGGGAAACAGCGCGCCCTTGAGACCGTCTATGACTTCGGCGAGTGCATCACGCGAGGGCAATTCGCGCCCGCCCGGCTCGTTAGAGCGGTGTTGGCGCGCGCGCCACTCCTGACGCACTGCTGCCAGTTCAGTGACAACGCCCGCCAGCTCAAACACCGGCTCGCGGTCACCGTAAGACTTTTTCAGCGGGGCCTGCGCCACAACTTTCAATCCTGCACCCATGGCAGCCCCTGGCGACGCCAGCCGTCCTGGCCGCCGCGTTGTTGTTTGTCATCGAGTTCGCCCTCGAAGCCTTCCAGAATATTGAAGACACGCGTAAAGCCCGCGTGGGCAGCCGCCTCGGCCGCCAGCACCGAGCGTTTGCCGCTGCGGCACAACAGCAAAATAGTGGTTTGCTTGCCGGCCTTGGTCTCCAGCTCGCGCACGAAACGCGGGTTGCGGATCAACGAGGTACCCGTAGCCCAAGGTACGTGTACGCTGCCGGGCACATGGCCGACAAACTTGCGCTCTTCTGCAGTACGCACATCCACCAGCACTGCGTCTTTGGAATTGAAGAGTTCCCAGGCCAGGGTAGGCGGCACGGCACCGGCATACGCCAGACCGGTTGATAGCGCCACGGCGCGAATGGATTCAAGCGCTGAGCCAAGGTCTGCGACGCTGGTTGGGGATTGGGTTACGGTGTCGGTAGCGAGTGTCATGGCGAGCAACGTTCAAGGGTTAAAAAGGGCGGTCACCGAGGATGGTGGCGCGGTGCATGATCCGGCGGTGGGGCAGGTAGTCATTGGTGGCGTAGTGCTGGGTCAGGCGGTTGTCCCAGAATGCGAAGTCGTTAGGCTTCCAGCGCCAGCGAACGGTGTATTCCGGCTTGGCGACGTGTTTTATGAGCAGGCCCAACACCGCTTCGCTCTCATGCTTGCTGAGTTCGCGGATGCGGGTGGTGAAACCTTCATTGACGAAAATTCCTTTTTCACCCGTTACCGGATGGGTGCGGATGACCGGATGGACGACTACCGGGTTGTTGCGTTTGGCAGTCTCATAAATCTCGCGCTCTTGCGGCGTTCTGGCATAGCGTTCGGCATGGAAGGACTTCAACATATCGTGCTCGGCAGTCAACCCGTCGAGCAGGGCCTGGAAGGGCGTGGTCAAGCCCTTGAATGCAGCCACGCCACTGGACCACAGCGTGTCACCGCCACCGGGCGGCAACAGCTTGGCAGACAACAGGGCGCCCAGCGGCGGCTCTCCAATAAACGTCACATCGGTGTGCCAGTTGTCGTTGTCCGGCATATTGGACGTGCTGGTGTCCAGCACGATGATCTCGGGCACTTCGGGCACCGTGGGGTAGATCGGGTGAATGTGCAGCGAGCCGAAGCGCGAAGCCAGGTCACGCTGTTGACCGGGAGTAATAGGTTGGTCTTCGAAAAACAGCACCTGGTGTTTGAGCAAGGCGGCCTGCAGGGCGTCACGGGTTTCGTCGGAAACCGGTTGCGACAGTGCAATGCCGCTCACGCGTGCGCCAATCGCGGGCGCTAAAGGTTCAATCGACAAGCTCATGGGAATTTCACCGGCAACAGCAAGAGGTTCACCAATCCATACGCCAAGGCCAGCATCAGTACTGCTAAACCGATATTCGTCAGACTTTCTTTCAGGCTAAAGGGATTACCTTCATCGCGGAATTCTGCTTTATTCACCTGTCGCATATCAATCTCCAAATTCATATGCAAATTCTGATGTTGCGAAGGCTGATCAAAAACGAATATATGCAAACTAGCTAATAACAAAACCGAGTAAGCAACGCAGCGCTGCGCCCGCCGCTAGACGGTGCCACCGGCTTTAAGCGCATCCACCACCAGACTGCGCGTGAGCGTGGGCACAAAGGTTTCGATGAAGCTGTAGGCGTAGCCGCGCAACCAGGCGCCCTTGCGGATACCCAGCCGTGTGACGTTGACGGCGAACAGATGGCCGGCGTCCAGAATGCGCAGGTTGCGGTCGCGCGCTTCGTCCAGCGCGATGGAAGCCACAATGCCCACGCCCATGCCCAGCTCCACATAGGTTTTGATCACGTCAGCGTCCATGGCCGTCAGCACCACGTCCGGAGCCAAGCCGTGCGCCTTGAACGCGTCATCAATATGGGCCCGCCCGGTGTAGCCCATCTCGTAGGTGATGATGGGGTAGTGCGTGAGTTGCTCCAGCGTCACCGGGCCCTGCACGTCCAGCAACGGGTGCCTCGGCGGCACGATGATGCTGTGCGTCCAGCGATAGCAGGGCAGCGTCAGCAGTTGCGGGTAGTCCCCCAGCGCCTCGGTGGCCACACCGATATCAGCCTCGCCACTGACCAGCATGGCTGCCACCTGTTTGGGTGAGCCCTGGTGCAAATGCAAGGTGACCTTAGGAAATTTATCGCGGAAGTCCTTCACCACGTGCGGCAAGGCATAGCGCGCCTGCGAGTGGGTGGCCGCCACGGTGAGTTGCCCCTCGGTCTGGCTGCTGAAGTCTTCTCCGGCGCGGCGCAGGTTGTCGGCGTTGAGCAGCAAGGTTTCCACGATGGGCAGCAGCGCTTCGCCCGGCGGTGTAAGGCCGGTCAAACGCTTGCCCGCGCGCACGAAGATCTCGACGCCGAGCTCTTCTTCGAGCTCGCGAATCTGTCGGCTCACACCGGGCTGTGAGGTATACAGCATGGCCGCCACCTCGGTGAGGTTGAAGCCGCACCGTACCGTCTCGCGCACCGAACGCAGTTGCTGAAAGTTCATGCCTACAAGACCTCGGCTACGTCATCAAATGCCAGACGCGGGCCGCGCACATAGTGCGCACCCTTTTTGGCCACGCCCAGATTGATCAGGAAGTTAGCCTTGTAGCGCCCACTGGGGAAGAAAGATTTGTTGACCAGCTCGGCGTCAAAGCCCGACTGCGGTCCGGCGTCAAGACCCAGTGAGCGTGCCGCCAGAATCAGGTAAGCGCCTTGCAGGCTGCTATTGCGAAATGCGGTGGCTTCGGCCAGCGCCGCATTGCCCACAAACAAGGGCTTGGCATCGTAAGCGGGGAATTGCTTGGGCAAGTGCTCAAAGAAGCGCGTGTCCTGCGCCACGATCACTGTCACCGACGCTGCCAGCGATTTGTCCACGTTGCCAGCAGAAAGCGCAGGCTTGAGTCGCTCCTTGGCCTGCGCGCTACGCACAAACACGAAACGCGCAGGCTGGGCGTTAAACGCAGTGGGCGCGAACTTGAGCAGGTTGTACAGGTCGTGCAGTTGTTGGTCTGATACATAGACCTGCTCAAACGCCTGCGCAGTGCGCGCGGTGCGGAAAAGTTGATCAAGCGCCTCAGGGTTCAATGTCGCTTTAGGCGCTGCGGCCACGGGTGTTGCAGTTTGGGTCATCGTGTTTCTCCTTGCAATCAAAAACCGGGAATGACCGCGCCCTTGAACTCAGTCAGGACAAACTTGCGTATCTCTTCGGACTGGTATGCCTTGACCAGCTTGGCCACCCAAGGCTTGTCTTTGTCCTGCTCACGCACGGCGATCAAATTCACATAAGGGCTCTTGGCGCTCTCCTGCGCAATCGAATCTCTGCCGGGTTGCAGTCCGGCAGTTAACGCGTAGTTCGTGTTGATCGCGGCAGCGTCCAGGTCATCCAGCGAACGTGGCAGTTGCGCGGCGTCCAGTTCCACAAACTTGAGCTTCTTGGGGTTGTCAATGACATCCAGCGGTGTGGCTTTTAGGCCCGCTTCGGGCTTGAGTTTGATCAGTCCTTTGTCTTGCAACACCAGCAGTACACGCCCGCAATTGGTCGGGTCGTTGGGAATGCCAAAGTGCGCGCCTTCTTTTAATTCGCCCAAATTCTTGATCTTTTTGGAATACAAGCCGATGGGGAAGTTGACGGTGTAGCCGGCATTCACAATCTTGTAGCCACGGTCCTTGATCTGCTGGTCCAAAAACGGTTTGTGCTGGTAGCTGTTGGCATCCAAGTCGCCTGCGGCCAGCGCGGCGTTGGGCTGGATGTAGTCGCTGAACTCGACGAGTTGAATCTTCAAGCCGTCTTTCTCTGCCAGCTTTTTCACCTGCTCAAAAATCTGCGCATGCGGTCCGGCAGTAACGCCGATTTTTAAAGGCTTGTCCTGTGCGGACGCGACAAGTGCCAGCGTGACTAAAGCGGCTGCGACCAACACGCGCAATGCGTTACGTTTATGCATAAATACTCCCATCATTAAAAATTTATTTGTGGCTGAGGCTGCGCACGAGCCGGTCGCCCGCGCTTTGCACCAATTGCACAAACACAATCAGCACCACTACCACCGCCAACATCACGTCCGGCAAGAAGCGCTGGTAGCCAAAGCGGATACCTAGGTCACCCAACCCACCACCACCGATGGCACCGGCCATGGCGGAGTAGCCGGTCAGGCTGACCAGCGTGATCGTTACCGCAGCCACGATGCCCGGCGAGGCTTCAGGAAGTAGCACCTTGAAAACGATTTGGCTTGTGCTGGCGCCCATGGCCTGCGCGGCTTCCACCAGCCCGTGCTCGACTTCACGCAAAGCCGACTCCACCAGACGCGCCACAAACGGTGCGGCCGCCAGCGTGAGCGGCACCACCGCTGCGGCGGTACCAATCGACGAGCCAGTAATCCAGCGGGTAAACGGAATGACCGCGACCAGCAAAATGATGAAGGGCGTAGAGCGCACTGAATTGACGACCACTCCAAGCCCATGGTGCACACCCGGTTTGGGCAATACGCCGCCAGCGCCGGTGAGGTGTAGATACACACCCAGAGGGATGCCAATGAGTGAACCCACCGCGCCGGAAATGCCCACCATGACGACGGTCTCCCACAGTGAACGGGCGAACAAGCCCAGCATGCCCTCCCCCAACAGCTCAAACATAGGACACCTCCTGCACGATCACGCCCTCACCGCGCAGTTGCGCAATGGCTTGCATGACCGACTCGTGTGCACCGCGCGCCAACACCGCCAACGTGCCGAAGGGTTGCCCCTGGATCTCGTCGATCTGACCGTGCAACACATTGATATCCAGTGCATATCGGCGGATCACATCCGACAGCAAGGGGCGCTGTGAATCGTCACCGGCAAATACTAGCCGCAACAAATGCGATTGCAATGCGCCGCCGGATGAAGCACCCGTTGGTGCACCGGCCGCAATGAGCGCGCGCACGCGCGCCAGCACACTCTCTGGCAGCGACTGCGGCAGCACGTCGTCGAGCAGGCTGCGGGTGATGTCGTGGGCAGGACGACTGAAGACCTGCAGCGTGGGGCCCTCTTCAACGATTCGCCCGGCATCGATCACCGCCACGCGATCGGCCACCTGCTTGATGACCTGCATCTGGTGGGTAATGAGCACAATGGTCAGACCCAACTCGCGGCGGATTTCGCGCAGCAACGCCAGAATAGACCGCGTAGTTTCCGGGTCCAGCGCCGAAGTCGCTTCGTCAGACAGGAGCACTTTAGGATTGCTGGCCAAGGCCCGCGCTATGCCCACACGCTGCTTTTGTCCGCCACTGATCTGCGCGGGATAGCGGTCCTTCAGGCCCTGCAAACCCACCAGCTCCAAAAGCGGCTGCACGCGGGCCACGATCTCGGCACGGCGCAGGCCTTGTAACTCCAGCGGCAACGCCACGTTGTCAAACACAGTGCGCGACGTCAGCAAATTGAAGTGCTGAAAAATCATGCCAGTGTCCTGACGCGCGATGCGCAGAGCCTGTGCATCGAGTGCCGTCAAATCACGACCGTCCACCACCACCCTGCCACTGACAGGACGGTTCAGCAGATTGATGGTGCGCACCAGCGAACTTTTGCCCGCACCACTGCGCCCGATTACTCCGAAAATTTCACCCTTGCCTACCTGCAGGCTGACGTTTTGCAAGGCATGCACCGGACCTTGCGGCCCGGCGTAGGTCTGCACAATGTCGTCGAGTTCAATCATGGCTCGCTGCGGTGTTGCAATGGCTTAGAGTTTTGCAATCGACACTTCGGTCGACTTGACCAGCGCCACCACGTCCGATCCCACCTTGAGTTGCAGGTCGTCCACAGAACGGGTGGTAATAACTGATGTCACGATGCCCCATGGCGTCTCGACATCCACCTCGGAGACCACATCACCACGGATGATTTCGCGCACCTTGCCCTTGAACTGGTTGCGAACGTTGATTGCTTGAATGGACATGAATTTCTCCTTGAAAGTCCGTTAAAAATTTTTTCTAGATCGCCCAACGCAAACCATGCGCAGCCACACCGGGCCACGGTGCCTCGCCGCTTTCGGGCGTTTCAGTCAGCGGCGCGCGTTGCAACACGCGGTTGAGAATGCGTTCTTCCAGCGCAGCAAAGGCGGCATCGCCCCGGTGCCGCGGACGGGCCAGATCAACGCGCACATCCAGCGCAATCACGCCGTCCTCAATCAGGACCACGCGGTCAGCCAGCGCCACTGCTTCCTGCACGTCGTGCGTGACCAGTAGCGCGGTAAAGCCGTTGCGTTGCCACAGGCCTTCGATAAGCGCGTGCATTTCGATGCGGGTGAGCGCGTCCAGTGCGCCCAACGGTTCATCAAGCAACAACAAGTCCGGCTGATGCACCAAGGCGCGTGCTAGTGCGACACGCTGGCGCTGGCCGCCGGACAAACGCACGGGCCAGTCGTTCTGGCGCTCACCCAGACCCACTTGCTCCAGCACTTTGATCGCATCGCTCCTGCGCTCGGGTGGCAGCCCTAATGCGACGTTGTCGATGACGCGCTTCCAGGGCAGCAGACGTGCCTCCTGAAACATGATGCGGGTGTCATCCCGCAGTCCTTTGTGTTGCGTACCGGCAATCAGCAGGCTACCGTTGCTGGCGCTCTCCAGCCCGGCAATCAGGCGCAGGAGCGTGCTCTTACCGCAACCGCTGCGTCCCACGATGGCGACGAACTCGCCCGGTGCAACTTGGAGTTGTGCGCGGTCCAGTACGGTGCGCTGGCCGTATTGTTTGCACAAGCCCTTGGCCTCCAGTGTCACACCACGTTGTGCGTGCGCGGCTTGGCGTTGGCCAATATCGTTTTGGGAAATCGTTTCAGACATACAGGATGTGCGTGTTAATTACGCGGTTGATAGCCGGGGTGCCAGCGCAGCCAACTACGCTCCAGCGCACTGGCAAACAAATCAGCAAGCTTGCCCAGCAGTGCGTACAGAAGGATGCCCACCAGCACCACATCCGTTTGCAAAAACTCACGGGCGTTCATGGTGAGGTAACCGATGCCGGCCTGTGCCGAGATGGTTTCCGCGACGATCAGAATCACCCACATCAGACCCAGTGAAAAGCGCAAGCCCACCAGAATGCTGGACAAAGCGCCGGGCAACACCACCTGGGTGTAGAGTTGCCAGCGGCTGAGGCCGTAGGTACGCCCCATCTCGATCAGCCCCGGGTCCACATTGCGGATGCCATGAAAGGTGTTGAGGTAAATCGGGAAGAACACCGACACCGCGATCAGAAACAACTTGGCCGATTCGTCAATACCAAACCACAAAATCACCAGCGGAATCATGGCCAGGGCCGGAATGTTGCGCACCATTTGGACGGTGGAGTCGAGCAGCGTTTCAAAAAGCCGCACCGAGCCCGTCAGCAAACCCAGTAGCAAGCCCAGGCCGCCGCCAATAGCCAGCCCGGTCAGTGCGCGCGCGGCACTGACGCGCACATGAATCCAGAGCTCGCCGGACTCTGCCAGCCGCCAAGCCGCGGCAGCCACGTCGACAGGTGCGGGCAGCACACGGTTGGACAGCCAGCCCCTCGAAGCACTGAGTTGCCACAACGCGATCAGAGCCAGCGGTACCAGCCAGGGGATGAGGCGCTGCGCCACGCTGCGCAAGAATTGGGCAACAAGTGCAAACTGCTTTTCGCTCAAGGGGTGCACCGCCAGGAATCCGTAACCCGGTGCCTCAATGGTGTCGACCTGCGCGGGAGCGGAGCGGTCCTGAAGAATTTGTGACATGGCGGTGGACACGTTCAGCTCTGGGAGACTTTGGGCACATACACGTTGGCTACCACTTCACCAAAGGGGCCGAAGGGTGTGCCACCTGCCAGCTTTTCCTGCAGCGCTACGGGCAGCAGCGGAAATACCAATTCGGCGAAGCGGTAGGCCTCTTCCAGATGCGGGTAGCCGGACAACACAAAGGTATCGAGCCCCAGGTCGGCGTATTCCTTGATACGCGCCGCCACGGTTTGCGGGTCGCCCACCAATGCAGTGCCTGCGCCACCGCGCACCAGCCCCACACCCGCCCATAAGTTGGGGCTGATTTCTAGGTCGGCGCGCGCGCGCTTTTTGCCGGTGCCGTGCAGCGCAGCCATGCGGCGCTGACCTTCAGAGTCCATTTTGGCAAACGCGGTTTGTGCGCGTTCCACCACGTCATCATTCAAACGGCTAATCAGCGCGTCCGCTGCGGCCCATGCTTGCTCTTCGGTTTCGCGCACAATGACGTGCAGGCGAATACCGAACTTGACCGTACGACCCCGCTTGGCGGCGCGCGCGCGGACATCAACCACTTTTTTGGCCACATCAGCGGGCGGCTCGCCCCACGTAAGGTAGGTCTCTACTTGCTCTGCAGCCAGGTCGTGTGCCGCGTCGGATGATCCGCCGAAGTACACCGGCGGATGGGGTTTTTGAATCGGCGGGTAAAGCAGCTTGGCGCCTTTGACTTGCAGGTGTTTTCCCTCATAGTCAAAGGTCTCACCATCATGGCTGCGCGTCAGGATTTCGCGCCAGATGCGGATGAACTCAGCGGACTGTTCATAGCGCTCGGAGTGATCCAGAAAAACACCGTCACCCTCAAGCTCCGTCTTGTCACCGCCGGTCACCAGATTGATCAACAGGCGCCCGTTGGACATGCGGTCAAAGGATGCGGCCATGCGCGCCGCCAATGCGGGTTGGTGCAAGCCCGGACGCACCGCCACTAGGAATTTGAGACGCGTCGTAACCGAGAGCAGGCTGGACGCTACTACCCAAGGGTCTTCGCATGAGCGGCCTGTGGGAATCAGAACCCCTTCATAGCCCAGGCTGTCTGCTGCTTGTGCGACTTGCTTGAGGTAGTTGTGGTTGAGCGTGCGCGCGCCCTCTGCGGTGCCGAGGTAACGGCTGTCGCCGTGGGTGGGAATGAACCAGAAAATTTTCATGATGGCTAGAACGGAAGTACGAAATGGGAATGGGTGAAGGAGCGGGGCGGTTTCAAACCTTGCCCTGTGCAGTCCAAACGATGTCTGTCACTTGCACGGCCTTGGGGATCAGCCCCAGCTTCAAAAATGCATCCGCCACTTTTTGCTGATCGGTCTTGGTGCTTGCGGTCAACGGGCCTACCGGCGAAGAAGGGCGCCGCTGCAAAAAGAGACTGACTACGCCCGCATCCAAGCCACTGAAGTCGGCAATCAGCTTGATGGCTGCAGGCCGGTTTTCCTGCACAAAGCGGTCGGCGCGGGTGAGCTCGTCAAACAGCGCGGCGATGACCTTGGGGTATTGCGTTGCAAAGTTGCGCGAGGCCAGATAGAACGAGTTGTTGCTCGACAGACCGCGCCCGGTGCTCAGTGCACGCGCCTGAATCTGCAATTCGGTGGCCGAATAGAACGGGTCCCAAATCGCCCAAGCGTCCACGCTCTTGCGCTCAAATGCAGCACGCGCGTCGGCGGGTGTGAGGTAAATGGGTTGAATATCAGCCCACTGCAAACCGGCTTTATCTACCGCAGCGACCAGCAAATAGTGCGCGCTCGACCCTTTTTGCAGCGCGACTTTCTTCCCCTTTAACTCTGACAGTTTATGCAGAGGCGATTCCTTGAGCACCAGAATGGCGGAGCTGTCCGGCTTAGGTGGTTCGGCACCGACGTACACAAGGTCTTTGCCGGCGGCTTGTGCAAACACGGGGGGTGAATCTCCGGTCAGACCGAATTCAAGGCTGCCTACCGAAAGGGCTTCTAGCAACTGCGGGCCCGCGGGAAATTCAATCCAGCTGACCTTGGTTTGCGGGAAGCGCTTTTCCAGCGCGCCCTGCTGTTTGAGGATGACCAGATTTGCCGCAGACTTCTGGTAGCCAACGCGCAATATTTCGGGCTGCTTGCTCACCGATTTGTTGGCCACAGCCTGCGCGAGTGCGGGGCTAAAAATCGGGCCACCCAGGCCCCAAGTGCCGGCGGTTATCGCGAGAACCTGCAGCGCTCGGCGGCGTGATGGCAGTGACTGTGGGATGCGTTGGATCGCGTTTGACATGGTGAAACTCGCGTTGAACAATCAGCTCAGGCTTACAGGCGCTGCGTGCAGCAGATTGAGCTTTTTGGGAATGAGCTTGAGCTCAAAAAATGTGTCGGCGATGGCTTGCTGCTCAGCCAGGATGTCACTGGTAACCGGGTTCGTGCCATAGGCGGCACGGCTTACAAACAGCTCGGTAATGCTTTTATCCAGTCCCAGCACGGTGGCCAGCTCTGCAGCAGCAACGGACTTGTTGTCACGTATCCAGCTGTCAATCGTGTTGACCTCTGCAATGGCGATCTTGAGCACGTCAGTGTTTTTGGTAGCGAAATCGCGGGAGGTGAAGTAGTACTGGCGGTTGTTCACCACACCCTTGGCATCGACCAGCAAGCGGGCATCCAGCGTCTTTTGGGCAGAGGCAAGAAACGGGTCCCAGATGATCCAGGCGTCAATCGCACCCTTCTCAAACGCGGCACGTGCGTCAGGTGGAGGCAAGTGGATATGCTGCACATCGGTGTACTGCAATCCGTTCTTTTGCAGGAGCTTGGCCAGGAAGTACTGCACGTTGGAGCCCTTGTTGTAGGCGATACGCCTGCCTTTAAGGTCGGCCACTTTTTGGATCGGTGAATCCTTGGGCACCACGATAGCTTCCAACTGCGGGCGCGGCACCGTCGCACCGGCGTAAACGAGCGGGGCGCCTGCGGCCTGCGCAAAAATGGGTGGCGCTTCGCCAACATCGCCGAAGTCAATGGCGCCCACATTCAGGGCTTCAAGCTGCACGGGGCCCGCATTGAATTCGGTCCAGGTGACGTTGACACCCAGCGGCGCCAGGCGCTTTTCCAATGTTCCGCGACCTTTAAGAATGGACAACCATCCCTTTTGGTATCCGATGCGCAAAGTGCGGGTGGCGCTTTGTGCGGCTGCGTGGCTGCTGGCGATCAATACACCCGGGCCTGCGGCCAATGTTGCCAATGCGGCAGCAGTGCTTTTAAGTGCATAGCGGCGGCTCGTGGATTGGATTTTGGTCATAGTGTTACTTTCAAAATGCATGGGCAAAGCTGGGGCCTTGCCGCACATGCGGGTTCTTAAAAATCGGGCGGGAAATAGAAAGTCGTCGGGCGTTAAACGCTACATCGCACTTGCGAAAAGTGCACTGGCGCAAATCGCCCGGCATGCGCAAAACCGGATTGCAATGTCTCGGTGATCAGCAGATTGACCGCTTCATCTAGCCGCTCGCCGATATCGGCGTTCACACTGTATTGACCATCGCCGTTGGGCGCGACCTGTGCATCAGTGGCGTAAATGCCTGGCAGTATGTTTTTCGCACCCAAAGACTGCAAAACCGGGCGAAGTGAGTAATCCAGCGCCAGCATGTGATGTGGACTGCCGCCGGTTGCCAGTGGCAACACCGTTTTGCCCTTGAAACCGTCTTGCGGCAACACGTCCAGAAAAACCTTGAGCAAGCCGCTATAAGCCGCTTTGTAAACCGGCGTCGCAACGACGATGACCCTCGCTTGCGCCACTTGCCCGATGGCGTGGCTGATAGACCGGTGGCCGTAGTCGGCCAGCAAAAGGGCCTGCGGCGACAGATCCCGCACGCGCAGGCGGGTGACCAAAGCGCCACGGGTCTCCAAACGCTGCCCGGCGGCTTCCAGCACGGCGGCTGTGCGCGAGTGTTCCGAGGGGCTCCCGGCTATCAATAAAACGGACATTACAAGCTTAGGTTAGGTGTTGGACGGAACTGCGGGCGGTTTACTTTTTGGTGTAAATCTGATCGAAGCTACCGCCATCCGCAAAGTGGTCTTTGTCCGCTTTTTCCCAGTCACCGAAGGCCTGGTCGATGGTGAACAGGTTGATCTTGGCAAACTGCTTGGCGTATTTGGCTTTGGCCTTTTCCGATACGGCCGGACGGTAGAAGTTTTTGCCGATGATGTCCTGCGCTTCTTCGGTGTAGAGGAACTTCAGGTATTCCTCAGCCAGTGCACGTGTGCCTTTTTTGTCGACGTTCTTATCGACCACAGCCACGGGTGGCTCGGCCAAGATGCTCAATGGAGGCGCTACCACGTCAAACTTGGCACCAAACTCTTTTTCCAACAGATAGGCTTCGTTTTCCCAGGCAATCAGCACATCGCCCTGATTGCGTTGCGCAAAGGTAATCGTGGAGCCGCGCGCTCCGGTGTCCAGAATCGGCACATTGGCATACAGCTTGGCTACAAACTCTTTGGCCTTGGCATCGCCACCGTATTTGCGCTTGGCAAACTCCCATGCCGCCAGATAGTTCCAGCGCGCACCGCCCGACGTCTTGGGATTGGGCGTAATAACGGCAATGCCGGGTTTGATCAGGTCGTCCCAGTCTTTGATGCCCTTAGGGTTACCTTCGCGCACCGCGAAAATGATGGTGGACTGGTAAGGCGATGAGTTGTGGGGCAGGCGCTTTTGCCAGTCTTTGGGCAACCAGCCGCCATTTTTGGAAATGGCGTCAATGTCGCCGGCCAATGCCAGCGTGACCACGTCCGCATCCAGCCCGTCAATCACGGAGCGCGCCTGTTTGCCGGAGCCGCCATGGGACTGCTTGATCGTCACGTCCTGACCGGTCTTGGCCTTCCAGTACTTGGAAAACGCAGCGTTGTATTCCACATAAAGCTCACGGGTAGGGTCGTACGAAACATTGAGCAAGGTGGCGGCTGGTTGTTGGGCCCAAGCGCCGGTAGAAAAGGCACCCAGTGAAACGGCGCTGACTGCCGCCAGTTGCGTGGCCGCGGCAGCAAATTTCAACAAAGAACGACGCAACACCGGGGAGTGGGTGGGTGCGGTGGCGATGGGGGACTGGGACACGATTCAACTCCAGAAAATAGCAACGCAATAGTGCGATGAGCCGGATTCTGGAAGCGTTTCGTTAAAACTGGAACTACCGTTTTATTGGTTTCTAATTACCAAAACGTCTATCGATTGGTTTTTATGGCATGGTCCACTGCATCGGCCACGCTCCAGAACAGGCGGTCTTCACGACCCAGGCCTTGTGGATTCCAAGTGCGCAATAGATCGCGAACTGTCGTTTTAGCGCGCGCCAACAGCAAGTTGATGTTCTGGCGATAAAGCGCCATGTCAAGTTCGAGCAGGCAGTCCACCGCCGTGCTGTCCAAATCGGCGCTTTCTTCCAGGCTCAAGATCACTGTCCGCAAACCGGTTCGGGCGCGCGCCGCATTGAGCACTGCACTATTCACCCGCTCGGCACTGCCGAAAAACAGTGGCTCTTCAGGTCGGAGGATGAGCAGCCCCTG
This sequence comes from Comamonadaceae bacterium, assembly GCA_947373605.1. Lineage (GTDB taxonomy): Bacteria > Pseudomonadota > Gammaproteobacteria > Burkholderiales > Burkholderiaceae_C > Allorhodoferax. Next base: position 70,547 of record CANBYM010000001.1, on the reverse strand, counting down.
CACCAGGTTCGCGTTTGGCTGGGTGCGTACGTCGACATAGTTACGCGTATCGCCCAACGCACCCAGCTCATGCAAAACCGGTTGGCTGAAGCGCTGCAAAGCTGCCAGCAGCGACAAGCCCACTGCCGCCAACATGCCGTCAAGTACCCCAAGCACCAGGACACCCAAAGCGGCACCCACCAGCAACACCCTGTCGCGATTCATGGCCCAAAACGCAACCAGCGGTTTGGGTGACAGCGCGTGCTGCAGTGCTCCGATCACAGCAACCGCCAACACCGGTCGCGGTAAAAAGTGCAACGCGGGCAAGGCAAACGCCAACGTGGTCAACACTGCGACCAAGGCCACGGCGCCGGACTTTCTGGACACTGCTCCCGCCGCAGCATTTGCCGCAGTGGCGGAAAAACCCGCGCCCACCGGCATCCCCTGAAACAGGGCGGCACTCACATTGCAAGCACCCAGCACCAACAACTCCCGGTTAGGGTCCAGGGAGTCGCCATGGGCCAGCGCGGTGCTGCGCATGCTGCCCCAGGACTCCGCAAAAACCAACATCACCAAGCCAAAAGCCAGCTCACCCACACGCACCCAGTCGGCAAACACCAGATCCGGAAAGCCGAATTGCAATTGCATGGGAGCGACAACCCCGATCTGACGCACACCCAGCGTCGACAAGTCGAAAGCCGACGAGGCTGCAATGGCCAGCACAATGACCAACATGGCACCCGGCACTTGTGGCCAACGCCTGAGCGCAGCAATAGCCAGCGCGCATACCAACGCAATACCGACGCTCGGCAGGTTCCACAGCGGCGCATTCGCCAGCGTGAACAGCAGAATGCGAAACGGGTCACCCCCATTACCCGCAGGTATTTCAAAACCCAGCGCGTCCGGCAATTGCTTGACCACAATAGATACCGCCACGGCAAAGGCAAAGCCCTTAAGCACCGGGCGCGAAATAAAGGTGGACAACTGGCCTTGCCGCGCGAGTGCCAAAGCGACAAGCATGGCACCACTGACCAACACCATTGCCATCACCACTTGGGTATACGCCGCCGCACTGGCAGTGGAATACACACCGGTCAGCGCTACTGCGGCAGCGGCTGCCAGCGTAGCCGTGCTGGAGGTTGGGGCCACGATGGCAAAGCGGCTGCTTCCAAACAAGGCGTAAAGCGCCAGGCCGACGATCAGCGCGGTAAACGCATGGGCGACCGGCAGATGTGCCAGGCCGGCGTAAGCCACTGCCTCGGGCAATAGCAATCCCGCGACACACAGACCTGCCACCAGATCCCCGGTGATAAAGCCCACTTTGGTCAATGACGCCGTATTTGCCGTCTCGGTCATCATTCAGGCCTTGCGGGATCGAGCAGCAGATTTGCCAAAGACGCCGTTGTCGTAAGCCACATTGAAAGCTTGAGCGTCTTCACGCGTCTGGTCCGCGCAGGCACGCGCGTTCTCTACCAGGCGCGTCTGCCATTTGTGCGCGTGAGAAAAATCAATCAATTCATCAGCAATCGCCGAACCTTGCCGCCCCGCGCTGCGCAACTGCGCCCAAGCTACCAACTGGCCCATATTGCGCAGAACCTGCGATAGCTCACCCGCACTGTGATTGCCGTTGCCAATGGCGATGCGGTCCTCCGAAGGCTGAAGCGCGCGCAACACCAATGAGCGCTTGCCCCACTGCAGCGCATGCAAGAAGGCCATGGGAACAGCCTGCATGCGCTGCTGCAACGCAACCACGCGATGCGCCTCACTTTGCCAGCGCGGTTGCTTGACAGAAACATGGGGCAGCAAGGACGAAGGCGTTGCCACCTTGAGGTCCAGCAGGTAGTTGCCATCGGCCGCGCTCTTGGTAGGCGCTTTGCCTTTGACCAAAATGACAAAGCGCTCCAGCCCCAGACTGCCTGTGCCGGCAACACGCTGAGCAAGATCCAGCACTTCAAAAAATGCCGGATTACTTTGGGTGCTGGCAAAGGTCTTCAAAAAATCGGTCACTGCCTCCCGCTGCGGGAGAGTAACGGCCACCGCTTTTTTGCCATCGACGCGAATCGCGCGCTGACGGGTTTTACGGGTCGTGCGCGAATCCAGCAGTTCCATGCGCGTACGCGTGCGCACGCTGTCAAGGTGCCGCCGCACCGGACCTTGCGCCGTTTCCCGCTCCAGCCAGTAGGCCTTGCCGAGCGACAACGCAGCTACATACGCCTGCAAAAAATCCTGACATAGCGCAGGTAAAGAGTCAGTCTCTATGCCATTTGCCATAGCACCGAGTTCAATGCTGGTCAACATGCGCACCAGCTCCCAACTTGCCGGTGCAAGGGCCGATTCATCAAAGTCGTTGAGGTCGAAATACACCAGCCGGTTGTCACCTTTGTAGCTGCCGAAGTTCTCAAGATGCAGGTCACCGCAGACCCAGACGGAGGGTGACCTCTTCATGATGCCGATCGTTGCCAGCCGGTCATAAAACAGGTGACAAGTACCGCGCATAAATACAAAGGGACTTGTCCGCATCTTTTGGTATTTGAGCGCCAACAAGTCTTCGCGCCGACCTGCGTTAAAGGCCTGTATCCGCTGAACTACGTCGTATGCCATGGGTTGCCTAAGCCTTGTATTGTTTGGCTGCCGCAGTGCCTGCTGCATGGCCGATCGCAAATGCTTCTTCAAACACCGAGTATCCCGCCCAATCGCTATGCGCAAATCGCAAACGGTCCGCGCGCGGGCTCACATCCGGTGAACCGGCAGGGCGCAGGCCTATGCGCCCCTCCAAAGAGGGGACCGGCATGGCCATGGCATGGCCGTAGCGGGTGATGTCAATCCGCCGGACTTTAGCGGGCAGGTCGGGGTGGGGCACGGAAAGTTCGGCCAATATGGTGTCTCGCCACTGTTGCCAGGCGGTTTGCATCAATTGCTTGCGTGCGGCATTTAAATCGGCGCTTTTTGTGGCGTCCCCCAGCGCGCGATAGTAAGTCAATACCGTGGCAGCGGGCACGCTTTGCAGGCTCTGGTGCATTGCATCCACATACCCCAGGCCTGGTGCCTGAGTGCTTTCACCATAAATCACGTTGTCCCAGCTTGGCGCTGCGCCGGGGTGGTCGGTCAAGGCTTTATCAATATGAATATTGGCCACCAGCCAGGGCGCATACACCGCGCGACGCGCGGCTTCTTGCAGCCATGATGGCGGGTTTTGCACCACGCGCACAGCCACAAACACCGGCAAGGCGACGACCACACTTTGTGCCTGCCAGCGCTCCATCACCTGCGACGCAGTGTTGAAGGCATCCACCTCTACACCGTGTTTTCCCACCACTATACGCACCACCACACGCGCGGTGTGCAGCCGCTCACCTAAGGGCGCGGCCATGCGCTGGGTGAGCCAGCCATTGCCTTGCGGCCAGGTAAGCAATCCTTCGCGCTCCATGTGATCCATACCCGGGGCGGCAAAGCCGTGGCGACTTGCAAAGTAATGTAATCCCGCCCATGCCGACACCGTAGCAATGCCAGCGCCATAGTCATCGCGGCAGCAGTAGTCCAGGTACCAGCGCAAATGCGCATCATCAAGCCCGTGCTGCATCAGATAGTCATCAAAACGCAGTGCTGCGAGTGACTGCTTGAATGCCGTAACCCCCGCTTTGTAAGCGGGCAGGCTCCACGTCTCTTGCACGCGGGCCCGCTCTACCAGTGTTGCAAACTGGCGGTACTGCGACAGTGTGTCTGCGCTCACACCCTGCACCGGGAGGAGGCCGTCTTGCCAATGGCCGTTGAAGTAAAGCCGCTCCTGCGGACTGTGGCACAAATGTCGTTCGTCATACTGCCAGCGCCCGGAAATACGTTGGCGAAGGCCGAGTTCTTCGAGCAGGTTTTGCACATCGGGTGCATCGTCTCCGGGTAGCGGCAGGTAGTGCGCACCCATCGGACAGGCGATGCCCCCGACCGACGTGCCACGCGCGTTGCCACCGGCAGAATCTTCTAATTCCAACAATGCAAAGTCTTCCACCCCACCCAGGCGTAGCGCACGCGCCGACGCCAATCCGGCAACTCCACCGCCGGCAATCAAGACTTTGGTTTTGCAATGTACGGTGGATGCGGGCCAAGCGTATGAATCGCGCAGCATGTGACCCCGCTCAAACTCAATGCCGGTAAATCCGCCTTCAATAGCGGTGGCATTTTGACCCGGTAAACATGCAATTAGACTCAGGCCGGACGCTATCGCCGCACCTGCTGCCAGCAGTTGTCGGCGGGCAGGGTTATCGGGAACTGCGACAGAGGGTGCGGGCGGATAGTCCCATGGATTCATCCCGGGATTTTAGGGATGCCCGCCTCGTGTTTAAGACTCAGCCCCCTTGCACCTGCCTTTTTGATTTCAGGCGGTAACCACGGTTGCGCGGTGTCATGGGCATATCGGCAGGCCCTATCTGAGTTCAAAGTACCCGAATACTGACAAGTCACAACAACAAAGTCTTCATAAAAAGTTGATCAAATTTGTACCAAAAAAATTCTGGTTGTTGCGCTTACTCTACTTTTCAAGGCACTACGATGGCAAACCTTGTGCGGTTCGGCCGCGAAACACTTTTTGAAAGAGAACTTGCCATGAAAAAGCGCCTATTCATTGCCGCCATGGGTGCAATGTGTGTTGCGGCTGCGCACGCCATTGACCTTACCAATGCCGAGGCCGCTAGCGGATTGAAGGCAGCGATTTCACGAGGCACTGAGTTTGCGGTGGCTGAGTTGAGCAAGCCCGATGGGTTTTTGGGCAACCAAAAGGTGCGCATTGAGTTGCCCCAGTCACTCAAAAGCGCTGAGGGCATGGCGCGTCAGTTCGGCATGGGCAAGCAAGTAGACGATCTGGTGAACGCCATGAATCACTCAGCGGAAGCTGCTGTGGTCGAGGCCAAACCACTATTGTTAAACGCCGTTAAAAACATGTCGGTTACGGATGCGAAGAATATTTTGACTGGAGGCCAGGACTCGGCTACGCAGTATTTCAAGCGTGCAACTTCCGCCGACCTGACCGCCAGGTTTCTGCCGGTTGTCCAGCGGGAAACTGCCAAGGTGCAATTGGCGCAAAAGTACAACGGTGTCGCAGGCCAGGCGGCCAAATTCGGGCTGCTCGATAGCAAAGACGCAAATTTGGACAGCTACGTTACCGGGAAGGCCCTCGACGGCTTGTTCCTGATGATTGCAGAGCAGGAAAAGCAGATTCGTGCAGACCCGTTGGGAACCGGCAGCAGCCTGCTGAAAAAAGTGTTTGGCTCCTTGGGGATGTAAGCGCCCTAGTGTGCTGCCACCCGCCCCCATTCTTCTTCGTAAGTCGTCACCAACACCTGGTTTGACAAGCGGTTGACCTCGGTGGGGACGCGGCCCATATCTTGTGGAAAGTCGAACAACAGCGGCAGGCTTTTGGTATTCAGGAAGCGCAGACCTTCGGGCAATGATTGCGGCAGCCGGTACGGACGACGGCTGGCAATCACAAAGCCCCATTCGCCAAAGCTGGGCACGTGTGCGTGATAGGGCGTTGCGGTCAGCCCCGTGGATTCAATCGTACCGACCACAGTCCAAAAACTTTTACGTGCCACCAGCGGCGAGGTCGTTTGGATGACCGCATAGCCACTGGCACTCAGATGTTTGTCCAGCAGTGCGTAAAAAGAGTTGGTGAAAAGCTTGCCGATGGCGAAATTGGTGGGGTCCGGGAAGTCCACCACGATCGCGTCAAACACTTCGCCCGTGCCTTCCAGCCAGCTGAAGGCATCGGTGTTAATCACTTTGACTTTGGGCGATGACAGTGAATAGCCGTTTAGCTCCGCGAGCTCATGTGTTTGCGAAAACAGGCGTGTCATGGCTGGGTCCAGCTCCACCAGCGTGACACTTTCTACGCCCCGATATTTGAGAATCTCGCGCACCGCCATGCCATCGCCACCGCCAAATACCGCGACTTTTTTGGGCGCGCTGCCCTCTGCGAATGCGGCCATTACGGGATGTACCAAGGCCTCGTGGTAGCGGTACTCGTCGCGCTGCGCAAACTGCAAATTTCCGTTGAGAAACAACCGGTATCCCACGCGCCCCTCACCCGGGGCGTTGGTAACCACAATGCGCTGATAGGGCGTGGTCAGTGCGATCACTGCACGGTCCTGGTAAAGCTTGTCTTCAGCCCAAGTGGTAATCCTGTCAGCCGCCACCATGCCAGCCGACAGCGCAATAAGGGTGGCAAGCGTGGCAAATGTATGTGCCTTGAAATGTCGTAACTCATGGCGGAACAGCCATAGCGCCCAAAGTGCGATCAACGCATTCATCAGACCGAAAAAGAGTCCAGTGCGCGCCAGGCCAAGTTGAGGTACCAGTAAAAGTGGAAATGCAATGGACACGGCCAAGGCGCCCAGATAGTCAAATGTGAGCACCTGCGACACGAGGTCTTTGAGCGCCACATTCTTGCGCAGCATGCGCATAACCAACGGTATCTCCAGCCCGACTAGCACGCCCACCAGAAACACCATGGCATACAGCACAAAGCGAAATGATGTGGGAACCGCCGCATGGGCAACAAACAGCAGAGTCGGCAAAGCACCGCCGGCGAGCGCCACCAAAAGTTCTATCCGCAAAAAATGCGCGCTGAGTTGCCGCTCCAGAAATCGGGAAAGGTAGGAGCCCACACCCATGGCAAACAGATAGGCCCCGATGACGGTGGAGAACTGCAACACCGAGTCGCCCAGCAGATACGACGCCAGCGCACCGGCTGCCAATTCATACACCAGCCCGCAGGCTGAGACGATAAAAACCGAAGCCAACAGGGCCAGGTCTACAGCACTGACCAAACCCATCAGCACGCCCGCATTAATGGATGGCCGCGGCAACGATGATGCAAATGCCCAGCGACATGGCAGCCACCACCATGCCCAGTGCTTTGTTTTGCTTTTCCACAATCTCGTGCCACAGGTTGTAGGGCGTGAGCTTGTCAATGATGATGAAGCTGATCCAGAAAATCAGCACTCCCACGATGGCATACACCACCGATCCCAATACAACTTCAGGTTTCATCCATTCCATTTGTCATCTCCTTTAAATTACTTGTGGCCGCCACCGGACGAAAAGCCGCCGAATGATCCACCCGAGGTTCGGTATACGCCCGAGCTGGAACAGTTGTTCACATTGGGATCACAGTTGTTACTGCACATGCTGATGGACAACAGGACCAACACTATGAACACAAACATCCAGAACTTGGGGTCTTGCAAGGGGTTGCTTACGCTCGAAAGCGGACTCACGTCGGTGCGTTTTAGCAACTCTTTCTTACCCTGAAGATTAAAAGCCTGCGCAACCGTGTCGCTGGTAATTTTGCTACCGACCGACCACGTCAGCTCGGCGCTACTTTGCTCCATGGAGAGAAGGCTGTTGCCGCTGGCGTAGTCGCGGTTGGAGGTGCGCTGGCCACGCTGCACCTGCCAATAAAATTCGCCAAGCACGTAGTTGGTTTCTGCCACGTAACTTTCTTTGAGCAGGTAGCGGGTGCCCAGGTAGTTGGCGCTTTGCCCATTGGAGCCGACTACCGGCGCACCGGTTGCCGTTTTCACTACGCTCCAGCCCTCTGTAGAGTCCACTAAAAAGATAAACCCGCGCTTGTTGTTGAACAGCAAATATTCGTCCCAGCCGAATTGTTCGCCCGGGTCCACTGGATCGGTCCCCATACGGTGCTGGTAGCCCACTACCTGCCACTGCGCGCCCTGCAGCTGCCCAGTGCTTCCCAATGCAATTAATGGCTGAACGGGCTCATCCTGCAACGCGTGGCGCAACTCGCCGCCTATGCCTTGCGACACATCAATGACGCTGTTGCAGGACGAGCAGGTCATGCTCTTGCTTGTGGCCAGCTGAAGGCTCAGCGAAGCCCCGCAGTTCGGGCAATTGAACTGGCGTGCCTTTTCGTCTTTGTCCGACTCGTCACGCAGGCCGGTGAGTTTGAGGTCTTCGAGCAATACCGCACGGCCCATGCTGACAGATGGCGGCTGCGTGCTGTAGTCAATACTGAGTACATCGCCGACACCGGCCTGTGCCTCTGCGCTTTGACTGCGCAGCTCAACCATGGCTAACGCACGGCCAAGCTCGGGCATGTGTGGCAACTCGCCCTGGGCGCTAAGCAGTGCAACTTCCTGGTTGGAAGTAACGGTAAAGGTTTTGCCGTTGATTGCTGTTGTCGCATTCAGGCGGAATGCCTGCGCAGGCGGCAACTCGCGCTGCTGCGGCTGCGGCGTGGTGAAAACATAAGCGCCGTTGTCTTCGCTCAAAAATGCATTGCTGCCGTCCGCCAAGAGGGCGTACCACTCGGTCCAGGTGCCCTCACTATATTTGTATTGCAGCCGTCCTACAAGCGTGAATGCCTTTCCATTGAAAGTGCCTGCAGCCTGCAATTGCAAGGGGCTGTGGTCATCAAAGAGCTCGGCCATTTTCCCGATGCGCTGCAATACTTCACCGCTTCGCACCACCATGCTCTGACAGTACGCACATACGGCGTGGGTACTTTGTGCCGACAGAAAACTGACCGGCGCACCACACCCAGGACACGGTGCCCGGTACGCTCGCTGTGGGGTGATTGTTTGCATGCGGATGCAGGACGATTTAGCCGACTCGCGAAGAAACGCAACGTGCGGACAAAATCTTTACACCAGCTTTTTGAGTAGCTCCGCCTTTTTGGCATCAAACTCTTCTTGCGTCAGGACGCCCTTGCCTTTGAGGTCGGCCAGCTTTTCCAGTGTGGCCATTACTTCGTCAGGCTTCACACCTGCCGCTTGCGCTGCCGCTGCGTAGGCCGCCGCTTGCGCAGGACCACTGCTCAAACCGGCTTGCAGATTTTGCGCCAGCACCTGGCCTAAGGCCACACCAGCACCCAACCCCATCGCATCACCCGCGACGCTGCCGCCTGAACCTGCACCTTCGGCAAACTTCGGTATCGCTTGCGCGGTTTGGTATTGCATGAACTTGCCCATGTCGTTTCCGACCATGCCCATGCCGATTTTCTGATCCAAAATTTTTTGCAACTCTTCGGGCAGCGAGAGGTTTTGCACCGTCATGCCTTCGAGCTTGAGACCGATCTTTTCGAACTCGGGCGCAAGCTGCTTGACCAATGCTTGCGCGAAGGCCAATTGGTTCGAAGCGAGGTCTAAAAACGCAATGCCGCTCGACGCAATGGCGTTACTAATATTTTGTAACACAAGACCGCGCAGCTGGCCATCCACGTCGTCTACCGAATAGTTGTCGCGCGTGCCAGAGATTTCGTTGTGGAAAAGCTTGGCGTCGGCAATACGGTAGTTGTAGTTGCCGAATGCGCGCAGGCGCACGGCGCCAAAGTCCGCATCGCGAATGGTGATGGGCTGTGGCGTGCCCCACTTCTGGTCAATTTGCTGGCGTGTACTGAAGAAGTAAACGTCGCTCTTGAACGGGGATTCAAATAGCTTGTCCCAGTTCTTCAGGTAGGTAAGAAGAGGCAGGGTTTGGGTGGTGAGCTTGTAGGTGCCGGGACCGAAGACATCGGCCACCTTGCCCTCGTTGACGAACATGGCGATTTGCGATTCGCGTACCACCAGCACGCCGCCATTTTGAATTTCCATGTCAGCCATGGGATAGCGCCAGGCCAGCGTTCCATCGGACGCCTCGGTCCATTGGATGACGTCAATAAATTGCTTTTTGATGAAGTCCATCAGTCCCATGGTTCGCTCCTTTTGCGTTCAATTGAAGGATCAGGAGCGACCATGATACAAGCCGGCGATTACGAGGTAGTACGCCGACTTGTATTCAACGCAGCGCCGCGAGGCACCGCATGCGTTGCACTCATTGCTGCTTAACTGCTTCGATTTGCACCACCAGGCGCACGTCTTTCGGGAAGCCCCAATCGATGCCGTAGTTCATTCCGAACTGTGTACGGTCGATCGTAGTTTCAAAATCGCCCCCGCAAACTTCACGCTTGATCATCGGGCTTTCATAGCAGTTGAACTGGTTGGGTTTGAGCGTGACGGGTTGGGTCTTGCCCAAGAGCGTCAGCGTACCGGCAACTTGGCTGACTCTGTCGCCGTTAAACGTGAACTTGTCTGCGGTAAAGCGGATTTTGGGGAACTTGGCTGCGTCAAACAGGTCGGCGCTTTGCAAGTGCTTGTTGAATGCATCGGTACCGGTGTTGATGGACGTCACATCCACACTGATGTCAACTTTGCCGGTCTTGGCAGCGTGGTCAAACGCAACCGTTCCTTCTTTTTTGTCGAAACGACCACGGTTTACCGAAGCGCCGAAGTGACCGATCTCGAACGTCACAAAGGTGTGGGTTGGGTCGATGTCGTAATTGGCTGCATGAGCTTGAGAAGCCACTGCCAAAAGGGAGGAAGCGGCCGCGATGGCCAGCAAAGTTTTACGCATGGAAATACTCCTAAAGGTTGAAAAAGAATCGAGGAAATGGGGGTTAAATCTTGGCCACACCGCTGAGTGCGAGCTTGAACTTGACCTGCACGTCATCGGCCACCATGGCGGTGTCTGTCCATTCGCCGTCGCCAATCTTGAAGTTCAGTCGCTTGATAGTGAAACTGCCCACGGCGGTGGTGATATTGGCGGCCTGTGTGAGTACTACCGGCACGGTGACGTCTTTCACATTGCCCTTGATGGTGAGCTTTCCGGTGACTTCAAACTTGCCGGCTGTGCCCTTAATGGCGGTGGACTCGAAGGTGGCCTGGGGAAACTTGGTCACATTGAACCAGGGCGCCTTGGGGAGTTCGGCATCGGTTTGCGGCGCGCCGAAGCTGGCGCTGCCGGTGTCAATGGTGAACGCGATTTTGGATGATTCCGGCTTGGCGGGGTCAAAGCTGATCTGGGCGTCAAACTTCTTGAACTTACCCTCTACCGGCACACCCATTTGCTTGCTGACGAACTGAATGTCACTTTGCGCAGGGACAAGCTTTTGCTGGGCAAATGCCAGCGGACTGAGAAATATGGCAGACAGGACCAAGGCTGCAGAAACATGCATACGCGTCATAAAAACTCTCAAAAAATGAATAGGGAAATTAGCTCAGGCGCCTACAGGCAACATGCGGCGAAGTAATGAATCGCGATCAATCACTTGGTGCTTGATTGCACCGGCCACATGCAGTGCCACCAATGCAGCCATGGACCAGGCACTTATCTCATGCCAAGGCTTGATGAGTTCAGCGAGCGCCTTGTCCGGACTTACAAAATCCGGCAGTGGTATCTGGCCGAACAACACGATCGGGAAACCGGCCGCCGAGCTATAGGCCCAGCCGATCAACGGCACGGCAAAAAACAGTACATAAAGTCCCGTATGGGTGAGCGAATGGGCAAAGTGCTGCCATGCGGGCATGGCCTGAGTCACGTCCTTCGGCAACGCAGGGGGGCGATGAGTAATGCGCCAAAGCAGTCGCACCACAGAAAGCAACAAAATACTGACGCCAGCCCACTTGTGCCAATTGAGGAGCCTGAGTTTTTGCGGAGAAAACGGCAAGTCAGCCATATAAAGGCCGACACAGAAAATAGTGGAAATCGAAATACCCAGAATCCAATGCAGTGCAATGGCTGTGGTGGTGTAGCGGGCGGCGGGAGCAGTAACCTTAAACATGCTGCCAGTTTAGAGATGACAGGAGAACTTATATTTAAACGTAATCGTTGATTACGTTGTATTTTTTTGAAGTATCAAAGTTTTAATTTTTTTCTTAATCGCCGTTTGAAAAGGTGAAACTGCAGCTTGTAACGATCCAGTTTGGTGAAAGTGGATTTGGGAAAGCTTGCCCGGACCTCCTTGCGCTCCGCACCGCTTGCGGGCACGCGTACGCTGCGCGCTATTGCCGCCAGGCGTTTGATGCGGGTGAGCAACATCGTGGCTTCAAGATCAGTTTTGCATCGTTCCAAAAATTCCGGCAACGCCTGGTAACCGATGCATTCAAGGCCTGCCGAAGTGCCCGCCGCGACCCGCAAATTGGCGACCCGCATACCCTCCAGATCGAACATGTCGGGCCATTCATACAAGTGAATGTACAGGGCGTTTGGCGCATATTGCGACGCTGGAAACTCCTCGGGTACCAAGTGTGCGGGACCGTCAAAATTGAAGGTGAGCCAGACTTCCTGCACCGGGCCGAACCCGGTTTTAGCGCTGCGGTTGGAAGTAAAGTTGGGGCATAAGTCCTGCGCATCACTCCAGATAAAGCCGGACTGCAAAATTCGCAGCGCCGCTTCGGCTGAAGTGACGTGGTAAAACCGGCGCAGACGCGTTTTGGCCTCGCTTTCGAGCTGGTTAAAGCGGATACGGTTCTTTAATTTGGGGTCAATTTTCAACGCGCACTCCCATGGCAAAACTTGTTCTTGTGGCATCCTCAAGCCGATATTACGCAATATAGCCCTGTTCGCTATAGCGTTCATAGCCGTCCTGTAACAGTTCGTTACCCTGCTCGGCTATGCTTGTGATCGCATTCTCACTGATCTATGCAAAGTCCTAACCTGCCCACCCAGTCAAACCTGTTGCGAGTCATGTTGTTGGCTGCGGGGCGCGGCGAGCGCATGCGACCGCTGACTGACACCGCGCCAAAACCACTTTTGTCTGTGCTGGGAAAGCCGCTGATGCAATGGCACCTGGAAGCGCTGGCCAGTCAGGGCTTTGATGATGTGTTGGTCAATACCGCGTGGCTCGGTGAACAGATTGAAGCCCTTTATGGCAGTACATTGCGCTATTCCCATGAGGGGCGCGACTTTGGCGGCGCGCTGGAGACTGCGGGTGGCATTTCACGCGCGCTGCCGGATTTGAATGAAGTGTTCTGGGTGTTGGCGGGCGATGTGTACATGCCAGGCTTCGTATTTAGTGAGCAAAGCTTTAATCACTTTACCGCTAGCAGCAGCCTGGCACACATCTGGCTTGTCCCCAATCCGCCGCATAACCCGGCTGGCGACTTCGGGCTGGATACGACCACCGGCCTCGCGATGAATATGCCTAAAGACACGCCGTTGCCGCGTTACACCTACTCCACCGTCGGCCTGTATCGCAAAGCGCTTTTTCTGGCCCCGTTTTGCGGCATTGCGCACGGCAACCCGCAGGGCGAGAAAGCAGCCCTGGCACCGCTATTACGTGCTGCGATGGACGCGGGACGGGTGAGCGCTGAGATTTACACTGGTCCATGGACCGATGTGGGCACACCCGAGCGCCTGGACCAACTCAACCGCGTTATGCCCAATTAACTGAGCCAATAACTATGAATGCTTCCACTTACCGCAACCGGCGCAACGAACTGGCAAAACGCATCGGGCCAAATGGCATCGCCATTGTCCCCACCGCATCGGAGCAGCAACGCAATCGCGACAGCGACTTTCAGTTTCGTGCGGACAGCTACTTTTATTACCTGAGCGGCTTTAATGAACCCAAGGCCTGGCTCGTCATTGCCGGCGATGGCCACAGCACCTTGTTTTGTCAGCCCAAAGATATGGAACGCGAAATCTGGGATGGAATTCGCGTCGGGCCGCAAGCCGCACCAGAAGTGCTTGGTGTAGACGCAGCTTTCTCAGTGACCGAACTCAACGACCAACTGCCGGGCCTGATCGACGGGCGCGATGTGGTCTGGTTTCCGTTTGCGACACACAAAGGGTTGGAATCCACCGTCGATGGTTGGCTCAACGCCGTGCGCGCACGCGTGCGCTATGGGACGTTGTGCCCTGAGCAACAGCGCGACTTATGCGGTGTACTCGATGAGATGCGTTTGATGAAAGACGCTGGCGAACAAGACACCATGCGCCGTGCCGCGACGATCAGCGCCGGTGCACATGTACGTGCCATGCAATTGTCAGCACGCATGCTGCGCGAGGGCAAAGAGTTGCGCGAGTACCACCTGGACGCTGAACTGCTGCATGAGTTCCGCCGCCACGGCTCGCAGTACCCCGCCTACGGTTCCATCGTGGCAGCCGGCGGCAATGCCTGTGTGTTGCATTACAGGGCCGATGCGGGGCTGGTACGCGATGGCGAACTGGTCCTGATAGACGCCGGTTGCGAACTGGACGGCTATGCCAGCGACATCACGCGCACCTTCCCGGCAAACGGCAAATTCAGCGCAGCACAGCGAGCCCTGTACGACATCGTGCTGGCCTCACAAGTCGCAGCAATTGCGGCCACCAAAGCTGGTGCACGCTTTACCGACCCACATGAGGCTTCCGTGCGCGTGCTCGCGCAGGGCATGCTTGACGTGGGCCTGCTCGACAAAAACAAAGTGGGGCTGGTCGACGACGTGATTGAACAGCGCAGCTATTTCCAGTTTTATATGCACCGCACCGGCCATTGGCTGGGCATGGATGTCCATGACTGCGGCGCCTACACCGAACCCTCCGAGCTGGGTATTCGCAACGAACGCAAGGATGCGCTCACCGGCGAGACTATCGTGAACCGCCCGGCGCGCATATTGCGCAGCGGCATGGTACTCACCATTGAGCCTGGCATTTATGTGCGCCCGGCACACGGTGTGCCGCAGGAGTTTCACAACATCGGTATCCGCATCGAGGATGACGCAATCGTGACCGATACCGGTTGTGAATTAATCAGCCGCGGCGTGCCGGTGGAGCCCGAAGCCATCGAAGCACTTATGCGGGTTTGAATTCGCGGGCAGGCCAGGTGAAGGGCTAGGGGAATAGCACCAGATTGCCAATATGCTGTTTTAGCAAAAATTGTTGTTGCGCAGCGGCCATGCTCTGCAAGGCGTAAGTGGCGGCCAGCAATGGCACGATTTCGTTGCGTTCGATATAGCCAATCAGATTTGTGAAGACTGGCTCGCCCCATGCCGTGCAGCCAGACAGCGTAATGTCTTTGAGGTAAAGGTCACGCATATCCAGCGCAACCTCCGGTCCGGCAATGGCGCCCGAGCTGACATACCTGCCCCCGCGTTTGAGCACCTTGAGCAGGTTCCCGAAGCCCGGTCCGGCCACGTTGTCCACCACGACGTCCACACTCTCCACTGAGAAGGTACTCCAACAATCGTCTTCGCGGCACAGCACTTCGTGCGCGCCCAATTCTCGCAACTGTGCCTGCTTGGCGCGGGTAGTCAAAGCCACAACATTTGCACCACGCCGTTTGGCCAGTTGTACCGCTGCTGAGCCCACGCCACCTGACGCGCCGGTAACCAGAACCCGTTCACCCGGCTTCACATTCACGCGCTGCAACATGTTCTCGGCGGTACCGTAGGCACAGGGAATGGTGGCAAGCTGCGCATCGGTCCAATTGCTGTTAACGGCAAAAACCTCAGTGGCGGGCACTTTTACAAATTGGGCAAACGCGCCTTGCATATCGGTACCCAGCCAACGCGTTTGTGACGAATCAAAACCGGCTACGCGCATGCAGGAGCGTACCAGCACGCGTGAGCCAAGCGCTATGCCTGCTACGTCACTCGCGCAGGCAAGTACGCGGCCGCAGCAATCCGCACCTTGAATCAGGGGAAACGGAGTTGCGCCATTCCAACCCAGTGGCGCATCCTGCTGGGTTTCATTTGCGTTCGAGGATGTGCCATACCAACCCAAGCGGGTATTGATGTCGGTGTTGTTGATGCCCGCCGCCAGCACCTGCAAAAGCACCTCGCCTTGGTTCAGTTGCGGCATGGGCACATTGCGGTATTCCAACTTTTCGTAGCCGCCATGGCCCGTGGTAACCATGGCTTTCATGGTGGAAGTCATCGACGGTTCAGGCATGTGGCGGAGCTCCAGTGTCGGTGCCATCAGGCATAGGGACATGGGTCAGCGCCTGTGCTTTGGCTTGGGCCCGGAACTGCCAGAACAAATGGGTCAGCAGTGCTACAAAAACCAGCAGTCCCCCTGTCAGTGTGCGGGCTCCGGGCACTTCCCCATGAACCAGCCAGACCCAGACGGGTCCCAACACGGGTTCCGCCACGCCGATCAGTGCCGCTAACGCGGAGGGCAGCAGGCGCACTCCGGTCACAAAAAAGGCCATGCCCAGTCCCAGGTTCAGGGCACCGAAACAAAACAGCAACGTCGCATCCATGGCATTGACCGCGTAATGGCTTGCCATGAACGATGACACCACACCGGCAATCAAGGTGCCGGTGCACACGGCGGGCATCATGCCGACGTTGGCATGACGGCGGGTAATCACCGTGGCACCCGCAAACACAAGCGCCACCACCAAGGCCAAGCCGTCACCCAACACCGACATGCGACCGCCCGCCGAGCCGGACACCATGACGCCTACGCCGGTTATCACCGCCGTAATCGCAGCCCACGTTGCGCCGGTAATACGTTCGCCAAAAAGAATAAAAGTCATCAACGCGGCAATCAGCGGTACGCCTGCCTGTATCAATAGTACGTTAGCCACCGTGGTATGCGCCAGCGCAACTACAAAAGAGGTTGAGGCCGTGGCAAAGCAAAACGCGACGCCCAGGCCGGGCAGACCCATGTTGCGAAAACTCGCAAGGGTGGTACGCGGCCCGTCCCGCCACAACATGAAGCACAACAAGAAAACAGTGGCAAACACCGAACGCCAGAACACGACGACCCAGCTATCGGTGACGCTTAAATAGCGTGCAATGGCACCGCCGAAACTCCACACCGCCGCCGATCCAAAAACCAGCAGTGCGCCCTTACGGTGCTGGTGTACATCAGTGGACATTCAAACCTCTATTCCAAATGGTTGTTGTCGTCATCACAGGTTATGTTGCACTGCCGGTGCGCGCATGGTGACTAGCTCCTCCGCAGCGGTTGGATGCACAGCCAGCGTAGCGTCAAACGCCGCTTTGGTCGCGCCCAACTGCAAAGTGATGCCCACGAGTTGCGCCATTTCGCCCGTGTCCGGGCCTACAGCATGAAAGCCCAGTACTCTGTCGGTGTCACGGTCTACCAGCAACTTTAAAAACACCTTGGTGGGGTGACCCGACAGAGTAGCCTTCATTGGCCGGAATGTGCTGCGGTACACATCCAGATGCGGAAATTGCCGCAGTGCCTGTTCTTCGGTGAGGCCCACGGTACCGGCTTCCGGTGTCGTGAACACGGCGCTGGGTACCAGTGTATGGTCCACCGTTCGTACCAGTTTGCCGAATACAGTATCTGCAAAGGCATGGCCTTCCCGGATGGCCATGGGGGTCAAGTTGACGCGGTTGGTGACATCGCCCACGGCATAAATGCACTGGACGGAACTTTGGGAATACGCATCGACAGACACAGCGCCGGCCGCGTCCAAATTCACTCCCAGCTCCTGCAAACCAAGTCCGCGTGTATTGGGCCTGCGCCCGGTTGCGCGCAGTACGCAATCCGCGGGCAGTCGCTCGTGATTGTCCAGCGCAACCTGCAGCGCTGTCCCATTCTTGGCGATGGAGGCAATTTGCCGACCGTAGCGCAAGTGGATTCCGGTTTGGGTTAGCTCCTGGGCCAGATGGCGCCGCAATTCATCGTCAAAACCGCGCAGGATTTGGTCGCCCCGCACGACCACTGTGACCTCGGCGCCCAGCAGCCGCAGCACGCAGGCCAGCTCCAGCGCAATGTAACCCGCGCCCTGCACCACCACCCGCGGTGGAAGCGACGTTAGTTCAAAAAAACCATTGGAGTCAATGGCGAGTTCGCCGCCTTCTATGTCCGGGCCAGCATCGGGGGTACTACCCGTGGCGATCAGCACATTTTCGGCCTCCAGCACTGTGCCATCAACAAGCCGCACGCTGTTCTGACTTTGCATAGTCGCGCGCGAATCGAGCACGGTCACGCCCGCTGTAACCAGATTGTTGCGGTACACATCTTCGAGCCGGGCCACTTCACGGTCGCGGTTGGCCTTGAGCGTGGGCCAGTCAAAAGCAGCGCCTTGTACGCTCCAGCCAAAGCCCGCCGCCTCGTCCAGCTCCTGCGCGAAACGCGACGCGTAGACCATCAATTTTTTGGGTACGCAGCCGCGAATCACGCAAGTGCCTCCTAAGCGATGCTCCTCTACTAGCGCTACCTTTGCGCCATGAAGTGCCGCTATACGTGCGGCGCGTACGCCGCCGGAGCCCCCGCCGATCACAATCAAATCCCATTTCGTCATATTCATCACACTCGGCATACAAAGTTGCGCTGAAAATGCTGCCTTATTGCTCCATTAAGAATTTTGCATTTCACCATGACTCAAGCATCGCACGCTGACATCCAAGCCTTTTTCCACAAGCATGGAATTCGCGACGTCGAGTGTCTTTTCCCCGACGTTACCGGCTACCCGCGCGGCAAACTCATGCCTGCGACAAGCTTTGCGGCCGGTGCCGAATTGCGCATCGCGCAGGCCATTCCGATGCAGTGTGTCACGGGTGATTATTCTTACGATCCCGTCTTTCCGGATGCCGACCCGGACATCCGGCTGGTGCCCGACTACAGCACGCTCAAATTGGCCCCCTGGTCATCGGTGCCGCGGGCCTTTGCTATCCATGACTGCATGGAGCTGGACGGAACGCACTGCGCGTTTGCGCCGCGCTCTGTGCTCAAAGAGGTGGTGGCGCGTTACACCGCCCAGGGTTTAACGCCGGTGGTGGCACCTGAGATTGAGTTTTATTTGACCGCACCGTGCACCGACCCCGCGCAGGCGTTGACTGCGCCGGTCGCACGTAACGGGCGTGCCGAAGCAGGGCAGTCCGCCTTCAGCATGAATATGCTCAATGAGCTTTCGGCGTTCTGGGATGCATTTCGCAGCACGCTGGATGGACTGGGGATTCAGGCGGACACCTGGATTCACGAAGTCGGCACCACACAATATGAGATCAATCTTTTGCATGGCGATCCGGTGCAGGTGGCTGATCAAGCATTCTTGTTCAAATATGCAGCCAAGGAGGTGGCGATTGCGCACGGTCTGAACGCGGTGTTTATGGCCAAACCTATCGCAGGTGCTCCTGGAAGCTCCATGCATTTGCACCAAAGCGTGGTGGATTCCTCGGGGCGCAATATTTTCAGTGGCGACGATGGCAAAGAAACACTCGCATTTGCACACTTCATTGCCGGTTTGCAAACCTACGTACCGGATATGACGCTGCTCTACGCACCGCATGTCAATTCCTATCGCCGATTTGTCAAAGGCAGCCAGGCGCCCATTAATCTGGAGTGGGGATACGACAATCGTACTACGGGCCTGCGTATTCCTCTGAGCGGACCTGCGGCACGCCGGGTCGAGAACCGGATTGCAGGCGCAGATGCCAATCCTTATCTGGCGATCGCGGCGTCGTTGGCTTCGGGACTGGCGGGCATGGGTGAAAATCTTGAACCCTCGGTACCTCTGCCGGCCGGTGCCAATGGTTACGCCATGGAATACGCATTGGCACGCAGCTTTTTACCCGCTTTAGAAGCGCTGCAAAACAGTGCTGCAAGTCGCCGCCTTCTGGGCGATAAATTTGTAACCGCATATACCGCCGTCAAGGAATTGGAATACGACAGTTACCTTAGCGAAATTAGTGCCTGGGAGCGGCGGTTCCTGTTGCCGCAAGTTTGAACTGGTCCGTCGCGCGCACCAAGGCGCCAGTGATGGATGGCTCGAATGCACCATGGCCAGCGTCCGGGATTAAATGGAAGTCAGCTTCAGGCCAGGCCTTGTGCAAGCGCCAGGCAGACAGCGGCGGGCAAAGCATGTCGTAGCGGCCGTGGATGATGACGGCGGGCAGGTGACGGATGCGGTCCACATTGCGAATCAGCTGGTCGTCGCTGAAAAATCCCCGGTTGCTAAAGTAGTGCGCTTCTAATCGCCCGACAGCCAAGCCGACAGTGTCACCGCCAAATTCTTCCTCCACGTCCGGGTGTGGCAAAAGATGGATGCAGCTTCCTTCGTAACGGCCCCAGGTGCGCGCAGCGGACATATTTTCCGAAGGGTTGTCACTGAATAATTGCCTGCTATAGGCGCTCATAAGGTCCATTCGTTCTTCGGCAGCGATGGGCGCTACAAAACGCTCGTGGGCCTTCGGGAAGAACCACCGGATACCATTCATGAACCAGTCAATTTCCGATTGTGTACACAGGAAAATTCCACGCAGCACAAAGCCGGTACAGCGCTCTGGATGCGCCTGACCATAGGCCAAGGCCATGGTGGAGCCCCACGAGCCACCGAACACCAGCCATTGCTCGATGCCCAACATCTGCCGCAGGCGCTCGGTGTCTTGCACCAGCAACTGCGTCGTGTTGTTGCGGTATTCGCCCAGTGGCTTGGATTTGCCGGCACCACGCTGATCAAACAAAACAATACGGTAATGAGCAGGGTCAAAAAACTGCCGGTGTTTGGGCGACAGGCCAGCGCCCGGCCCGCCATGAAAGAACAATACCGGAACGCCCTCCGGGTTGCCGCATTCCTCCCAGTAGAGAGTGTGAATTTCATCCACCGGCAAAGTGCCTGTGCGGTATGGTTCGATTTGGGGATAAAGGCCGTGTAATGGCTTGCTGCCAATTGAATGATTGTTTTCGGCAGAGGAGTGCATGCGTGACACCTTTCGGATTACGACAGGCCGCTCGATACCTTGTCACGTGGCCCGCAAGCGGCCATTTTGCAGCCGATTCAAAATAGGCACTATCAATCGATTAGTGAAACTCAATTGGCTTTTTATTGGGTCGCCATCTATCATTCACCCATCAACCAACAGGAGCCCATGATGAGCATTCAACAACGCCCCGAAATCAAAACCTTTGCCAACCTCGAAGCCGCTTTTGCCGGTGAGTCGATGGCCCATATCAAGTACCGCTACTTTGCAAAGTTGGCCCGCGAAGCCGGAGACGAGGAAACCGCACGTACCTTTGAAGAAACGGCTGACCAGGAAGTGATGCACGCCTTCGGTCACCTTGATTTGCTTTACCCCAAGGCTACGATGACGCCCGCAAAGGCATTGCAAATCGCCATTGATGGTGAAACTTATGAGTACACCGAGATGTATCCCGGTTTTCGCAAAACCGCCGAAGCCGAGGGTAACGCTGCTGCTGCGGCCGAAATGAACGAGCAAATTGCTGAGAGCAAAGAGCACGCGGCACAATTCAAAGCTACGCTGGAAAAAGCCCAGAAGCGTTTTGCAGCGCTCGCCAAAGTGGAAGAGCGCCATGCCAACCATTACAAGCAGCAATTAGCCAAAGTCACTATTTAATTTTGAAGGAAACCATACCCATGAAAACCTATATTTGCATTGTTTGCGGCTTTGTGTATGACGAGGCTGCCGGCCGCCCCGAGGATGGGATTGCACCCGGCACGTTGTGGGCGGATGTGCCTGAGAGCTGGGCCTGCCCGGACTGCGGCGTAGCCAAGGCAGACTTTGAACCGGTAGAAATCTGAATGAGCGCACCCATCGTTGTCATCGGTGGCGGGCTCGCGGGCTGGACCACTGTACGTGAATTCCGCAAACTCGACACCGGGACACCGGTGGTAGTGGTGACTTCGGACAGTGGCGACTTTTATGCAAAACCGTCGTTGTCCAATGCGTTCGCTCAAAAGCGCCTTCCGGCTCAACTCATCAGCACACCAGCCGCCAAAATGGCGGAGACCCTCAATGTCACATTGATGGCGCACACGCAGGTTACAGGCATTGATATCGGCGGCAAAGGGCTAACTCTGCAAAATGGCGAGGCCACAACGACACTTTCGTTCTCGCAGCTGGTGTTGGCCACAGGTGCGAAAGCCATTCGTGCACCTATGGCAGGAGATGCGGTGGACCAGGTTCGTGCCGTCAATTCGTTGGATGACTTTGCTGCATTTCACGCTTCCTTACATGCGTCAGACGCGGACAACGATGAAACTGGTTCTAAAACCATTGTGCTTATCGGTGCCGGCTTGATCGGCTGCGAATTCGCCAATGATCTATTGCAAGCGGGGCACTCAGTTCATGTTGTTGACCCTTCTTCCCGTCCACTGGCCGCATTGCTACCGGAAGCGGCGGGGCTGGAGTTGCAAAAGGCCCTCGAGGATTTGGGAACGAAATGGCACTTCGGCAGTACGGTGCAGACTGTGGATAGTGCGGGTGCATCAGGTTTGTGCATTACTTTGTCCGACGCCACCATACTTTCTGCCGACGCGGTACTGAGCGCCATCGGCCTGCGTGCAGATACCGCATTGGCCGCTGCCGCAGGATTGGCCTGCGAGCGCGGTGTAGTCGTTGATGCCCAGTTACGGACATCGGCACCACACGTATTTGCATTGGGCGATTGCGCACAATATGCGTCAGCGGGACAACGTACTCTGCCCTATGTCATGCCGATCATGAATGCTGCAAAAGCCTTGGCCGCTAACCTAGCTGGTACGCCTACGGCACTTGTTTTTCCTTTGATGCCTGTCTCTATTAAGACGCCCGCTTGGCCCATTGTCGTTTCAGCGGCGCATCCATCTGTGGCGGGGGAATGGATTGCTGACGCGAACGAAGCTTCCGGCGTATGGCGATTTATCGACAGTGACGGCGTGCAACGCGGCTTTGTGCTGACGGCCAAGCAAACTGTACGGCGAATGGAGTTTTCCAAGACTACCGTTCTCTAAGTTTTCCTGGAGGTCTACAATTCACAGCCCTAATCACAAGCGGGGCCGTGCCATTGGGGCGGTCCTTAAAACAGAGGACGAACAATGACCCCGAATCTACCCGGCCCATCCCATTCATCTGACAAGGCCGCTGAACTGCGTCGCGCTGCACTGGAATACCACGAGTTTCCGACACCCGGCAAAATTGCGATTGCAGCAACCAAGCAGCTGGTCAACCAGCACGACCTGGCTCTAGCCTATTCACCCGGCGTCGCTGCCCCTTGCGAAGAAATCGTCAAAGACCCCAACAACGCTTTCAAGTACACCAGCCGGGGCAATCTGGTAGCGGTCATCACCAATGGCACGGCGGTGCTGGGGCTGGGTGACATCGGACCGCTGGCGGCCAAGCCGGTGATGGAGGGTAAGGGCGTCTTGTTCAAGAAGTTTGCAGGCATTGATGTGTTTGACATTGAGATCAATGAGAAGCACGACTTGGATAAGTTGGTGGACATCATCGCATCGCTGGAGCCCACTTTCGGCGGCATCAACCTGGAAGACATCAAGGCACCGGACTGCTTTTATGTAGAACGCAAGTTGCGTGAGCGCATGAACATCCCGGTGTTCCACGACGACCAGCACGGTACGGCAATTGTTGTGGGTGCAGCCATGCTCAATGGCTTGAAGGTGGTCAACAAGGACCCCAAGAAGATTAAGCTGGTGACGTCCGGTGCGGGCGCCGCCGCGTTGGCCTGCTTGGGGCTGCTGGTCAAGCTGGGTATTCCACGTGAAAACATTTTTGTGACTGATCTGGCTGGCGTCGTCTACGAGGGGCGCACCGAGCTGATGGACGAAGACAAGGCATTCTTTGCCCAAAAGACTGATGCACGTACCTTGCGTGAAGTTATTGCAGGGGCCGACGTATTTCTGGGCCTTTCAGCAGGTGGCGTTCTCAAGGCAGACATGGTCAAAACCATGGCACCGAACCCCCTGATTTTTGCGCTGGCGAACCCAACGCCGGAAATCCTTCCCGAAGAGGTGAAGGCTGTGCGTGGCGACGCCGTTATGGCAACGGGACGCACTGACTACCCCAATCAGGTAAATAACGTTCTGTGCTTCCCCTACATCTTCCGTGGTGCGCTGGATGCAGGCGCGTCCACTATTACGTTGGAGATGGAAATTGCTGCTGTGCACGCGATTGCCGAGCTTGCACAAGCGGAGCAAAGCGAGGTCGTGGCGGCAGCTTACGTAGGCGAGCAGTTGGCATTCGGGCCCGAATACCTGATCCCCAAGCCATTTGATCCACGCCTGATGATGAAGATCGCACCGGCGGTGGCCAAAGCGGCTGCTGACAGCGGTGTGGCATTGCGTCCTATTGCGGACATGGACGCCTACCGGGAGCGTCTGCAGAGCTTTGTTTATGCCTCCGGCACCACCATGAAGCCGATCTTTACAGCGGCAAAAAAGGCGCTCAAAAAGCGTGTTGCCTATGCTGAAGGCGAGGAAGAACGCGTCTTGCGTGCAGCGCAAATTGTGGTGGATGAAGGTTTGGCATTGCCCACTTTGATCGGACGTCCGGCCGTTATTGCCGAGCGTATTGAGACTTTCGGCCTGCGCCTCAAGGAAGGTGTGGACTACAACGTGGTCAATGTAGAGCAGGACCACCGGTACCGTGATTTCTGGCAGACCTACCACCGTATGACGGAGCGCAAGGGCGTGACGGTTCAAGTTGCAAAAATTGAAATGCGCCGTCGCCTCACCCTAATCGGAGCCATGCTGCTGCAAAAAGGCGATGTGGACGGCCTGATCTGCGGCACTTGGGGCACCACTGCCACCCACCTCCAATACATCGACCAAGTGATCGGCAAACGTCCCGGCGGCAGCCCCAGCACCCCACAGGAGGTGCAAATTTACGCCTGCATGAACGGATTGATGCTGCCTGGACGCCAGGTGTTTTTGGTGGATACCCACGTCAACTATGACCCCACTGCCGACGAACTGGCCGAAATCACCGTCATGGCGGCTGAAGAAATGATGCGCTTTGGCCTTAAGCCCAAGGCGGCACTGCTAAGCCACTCCAGCTTCGGCAGCAGCAATGAGCCCAGCGCCGTGAAAATGCGCCGCACTCTGCAGATTCTGCAACGTGAAGCGCCTTGGCTGGAAGTGGATGGTGAAATGCACGGGGATGTCGCTTTGGATGGAGAAGCCCGTAAAGCGCTGATGCCCAATAGCACCTTGCACGGTGACGCCAATTTGCTGGTGCTTCCCAATATAGACGCTGCCAATATTGCCTATAACTTGCTTAAAACTGCAGCTGGCGGCAACATTGCCATTGGGCCGGTTTTACTGGGTGCTGCCAAACCGGTGCATATCCTGACAGCCAGCACCACGGTAAGGCGCATCGTAAATATGACCGCTCTAACTGTTGCCGATGCAAATGCCACCAGGTAACAATTTGGAAATAAGTTAGTACATACTTATTTATATTTTTTGATCATAGGCCTTGCCCATTTTTCGGGCAGGGCCTTGCTTTTTTGGCCCGAATAAGCCACACTACAGCCTTGATTTTTCGGGTTTACCCGAGGTTAATGGAGTTGTTTAACAGTGCGCCTGGGCTTTTTTAAGTTAGTGCTTACTGGTTTGCTGTTTTTAGCACTTCCGGCTGGTGTCGTTAGTGCAAAGGAAACGCAGCATATTCGTTCGAGCGGGCAGCTTGCGCTGAGCGAATTGCCTAAGCAAGGGCATGACACGTACCAGTTAATCCTACAGGGTGGGCCCTTCCCGTTTGAAAAAGACGGGGTTGTTTTCGGGAACCGGGAGCATTTGCTCCCCGGCGAGAAGCGCGGCTACTACCGTGAATACACCGTCAATACCCCCGGAGCCAGTAACCGGGGAATACGTCGGATTGTGTGCGGTGGCATGCCGAGATCGCCGGACGCGTGTTACTACTCAGATGACCATTATTCGAGTTTCAAACGAATAGTGCCTTGAATTGATTTTTGTACTTTGAGAAAGAGAATCGGGGATGGATACACCACTTCGAACCGTTAGAACGAATATCGTTCAATCGATACGGGCCTTCAGGGTGCCGGATTTGCAGGAAGCCGCCCAAGGTTTGGGGCATCACTTTCTGTATGCTAACTTGGCCAATGCACAGACCAAACAGGATGTGCTTGACCTGATCGGGCAGCAATTTATGCTGGCCACGCAAGGCGGCAAGAATTTTGACGCCCTTTACGACAGCATGACGGACCCGGTTCACAAATCAGGCCCGCAGCCCGGCTTTATCGTTGTGCTGGAACACATTCCAGCCAATGCCAAATTCGACAAAGAAGCGCGCGAACAATTGCTCGACATATTCCGCGACACGGCAGATTACTGGGGAGACCGGAAGATACCCTTCCGATGCTTCTATTCTTTTCTGTAGCCCGTTCTGCACACACTAGCCAAGCAGAACGGGCGAACGAGGCAGAGAACAATTCGGCAGATGCAACCGCTGTAGCCGGCATTGAATTAACTACCGAAAGCGGCGAGAAGATGCCAACAGATAAGCTGTTGGATGTTTCACCTTTGGCGCTGCGCATGAGCAGCCCATTTAACGCGGGATACTGGTTGGCAGCTGCTTAACCAGGATTTGCGCCGTAAGGCGCTTGCGCAAAAGGCCCATCGTTGATGGGCCTTTATTTTTTCAGCTGGATATGCTTTTGACCGTATGACGGGCCAGCATAGCCTGAAGGTTGTTTGCATTGAACGGTTTGGCAAGGTGGTCGTCCATTCCGGCCTGCAAACAAGCGTCACGGTCGGACTCCATCGCATTGGCCGTCATTGCAATGATTGGGGTGCGTTCACCGACCCCTTCACAGGCACGGATAAGCCGCGTAGCGTCCAATCCGCCCATAACGGGCATTTGCATGTCCATCAGAACAACGTCCCAATTTCGAGTGGGAAAAAGATCTACTGCTTCTTGCCCGTTTTTCGCAAGCACGACTGTGTGTCCCCATTTTTGCAAAAGCGTTGTTGCCAGCATCTGATTGATGGGATGGTCCTCTACCAACAAAACCTGCAATGACGGTTGCACTGTGAGGTCGGCACTGACAGCAGCTTCGTACGCGCCCAACGCAGGCTTGGCGACTTCTTGCACCGCCTGCACCTGCACCGTGAACCGGAATGTGCTGCCCTGACCGACCACGCTTTCAAGCCATATGCGTCCTCCCATCAGTTGCACAAGCCGCGCACAGATGGTCAACCCCAGGCCGGTACCGCCAAATTCCCGCGTCGTCGATGTGTCGGCCTGATTAAATGCCTCGAACACGCCATGCTGTTTTTCCGGTGCAATACCTATGCCGGTATCACGCACAGCAATCTGGATTTCCAAAACACCGGCTGAAATAGGCTCTGCAACAACAGCCACGGTCACGCTGCCCCGCGATGTAAATTTAATGGCGTTGTCACACAAGTTTGTAATGACCTGCCGGATGCGAACCGGGTCGCCGATCACTCTTCGGGGTAGGTTCGCATGCAGCTCACTGACCAGTGCGATGGACTTCTTTTGCGCCCGTGGCTTCAGCGCCTTCAGCGTCTCATTCAGGGTCTCAGCGAAAGAAAACTCAACCGTTTCAATATTTAATTTACCAGCTTCAATTTTTGAGAAGTCCAGAATGTCGTTCAGGATCACCATTAATGACTGGGCCGAGCTTTTAACAATATTGAGGTATTCCCGCTGCGTGGTGTTCAACGACGTGTCCAAAGCCAGGTCAGTCATTCCGATTACACCGTTCATGGGTGTGCGGATTTCGTGGCTCATGTTGGCTAGGAAGTCGCTCTTTGCTTGGCTGGCTGCCTCTGCGCTGCGTTTGGCATCCCGCAAAGCCTGTTCAAACAGGTTTTTCTCGGTAATGTCCAGAATAGTGCCCACTAGACCAGTTACGTTACCCTGCGTGTCCGTCAGCGGCGCCTTCCAGTAAAGACCGTCGCGCATCTCACCGGTTCTGCGGTTGCGAAACGAGGCCTCGTATGTTTGAAGTTCACGCTTTTCAAACAGCTCCAGGTCTTTCGCGTGCATTACCGAGGATGCGTCGCCATCGATGAGATCAAACACGGTCTTGCCGATCCATTGCGAACGCTCAATTCCCATCACATCATCAAACGCCTTGTTAAAGCGAAGGTAACGACCATCAATATCTTTGAGGTAAATGGCCGTGGGTGTCGCTTCCAGCAACACTTCGACAAACTGCAGTTGCTCGGCCAACCGGGCTTCGATAGTTTTGCGGTTGGTAATATCGGTTCGGATGGCAATGTATTGCTCCGGCAAACCGTCCAGCCCCACTAAAGGAATGACGGTTGCATCCACCCAATACAAACCACCGCCTTTGGCACGGTTACAGATTTCGCCATTCCAGACTTCGCCCTCTGCAATGGTTTTCCACATATCTTCAAAAAATGAATCCGGGTGCACACCGGAATTCACAATCCGGTGATTCGCACCCAGTAACTCGGCCTCGCCGTAGCCGCTAATCAGACTGAACTTGTCATTTGCGTAGGTTATTTGTCCGTTCAGATCGGTAATGCTGACAATGGCATGCTGGTCAAGCGCGAACTTTTGGTTATCCAGCGCACGACGCCCCAACTCACGCTCACCTACCAATGCAACGACGCGCTGCGTCAGTGCATCCAGATCATCTTCATCCAACGCTGCGCCATCTTGTGAACTCGAAGATTCCAAACTTCCCAGAATCTGGCGCAAGGATTCAAGGGCCCGCTGGCGCATCTGCAATTCGATGCGCAATTGCTGGTCCAGGGCGTGCTGCTGCGTGACATCACGAATTGCCAGCACATGCCCGGTAACGTCACCGGAGGCTGCATAAATGCGCGACAGGGTTGTGTCCAAAATGGTAGTAGCTCCATTTGGATGCGCAAGTTCGAGACGCCGCACTTTCCAATCAGTAGGGGCACCGTCGTCCCGAAATGCGTTGGGCAACAGTGACCGGGCATCCTGACCAGTGGCTGCAAATTCACCCCGGCTTGCGTTACTACCCAACAACATCTCAGCCGCCGGGTTGCAGTAGGTGACTTTGTACTGCGCATCAGTTGTCAGCACCCCGTCCGAGATGGCATTCAGCGTGACTGCAGCCTCTTCGCGTTGCGCAGACAAGCGGCCTGCGGCGCGACTAATGATGTCAAAGGTGTGGCGTATTTCCTGCGGCGCATCCGCGTCAAGCAATGCGTTTATATCAAGGGCACCGGCAAGTACATCTGCCTCACGGGCACGCACACGGTCAAAATTGCCCAGCCAACGTTTCAGAGGAATGCGAATCAGCATCACCCCGGCCAGAAGCGCAAACACCGCCGCCGCCAGGGAATACAAGCCCAACAGCCACAGTTCGGACGCAATTTCCTCCTCCGCAAACGAAAGGCGCAAAACGCCATAGTCCGTACCGCCAACCTGAATGTTATGGTTAGTGTCAAACAAGCGATCCCGCACTTGATCGGTCAGCCACCGTGGTGCCGTCAAGGTCAACTTACGTTCATTTTTGGCAGTTATCACGCCGCCCTTGCCATCAATGAACTGTGCTTTCGAAAAATTGGAACGGGCAATGGCGCGCTCCAGAGTTTTGCCGATGGTGTCATAGTCGCCGATTACTGCACTGTCGCCAACGCTTTGCGCGGCAACATTCATCATCATTTCGCCTGCCAGCAATTCGTCGTCAATCTGCTGGGTAAATTGGTAACGGTAAAAAAGCCCCAAGCCGGCAGTAACAAAGATTAGCAACGTTGCCGCATACAGCGTGAACACCCGTCCCACAAGGGACTGGGGGAGCAGGCGTTGCAACAGGTTCATGCGTGAAGCGGCTTAGTGCAAAGCGGACGGTGCGCTTTGGTAAAAGCGTTTGTAGGAGGCGTAATCCGCCCCGCTTGCGCCGATGAAATAGGCATCATTGGGCAAACCCACCTCTTTGGAGACCTGATGAAGGATGTCACGTCCTTTAGGATCTTTGTACATCTCAATAAACGCCGAAGCAACGGCCTTGACATCCTTATCCGGCACTTTATCGGATGCCATAAGCGCAAGGTCCTGATACGGCTCCGACGTCCAAAGAACCCGGAACTTCTTGCCCTCGCGCCGGGAATAACCCTCCACCAGCTGTGAATTACCACCTGATGCAACTACCTTGCCCGCAAAAAGCTGGGCAAATGCGGCATTCTGATTGCCGGCAAACACGACTTTGACATCAATGTTTTTAGACATCAAATAGGCGTACGGGACTTTGTAAACAACGAAAGCTTCGGGCCCTGCAAAAGCAAGCTCCTGTCCTTTCAGTTGTGCAATGTCGGTAATCGGTGAATCGGCAGGCACCACAATCTGGCCTTGCAGCGCCGGCGTATTACGGCGCCCAAACACTTTCCAGCCCAGTTTTTCACGCTCAGGGCTGAAAAGGTGGTTTGAAAAAACAAATTCAACCTCTTTGGTCAGCACATAGCTGGTCGTATCGGCTGAAGTGCGGCCGATCTTTAAATTGAGTTTTACACCGCTTTTTTCTGAGACATAAGCAATGATGGGGTTCCAGTACGCAGCGGTCAGATTGATGTCGTATTGGTTGACAGGTGAGAAGTTATAGCTTGCCTGCTGTGCCCATACTGCGGAAGGCATGGCACTGAGGGCCATAGTCGCAACACTCAACAATGCACCTGCAAGCTGCTTGAACTTCATAGCACCCCCTTTATTGTCAGATGCACGCCTACCGCATGCTCTGACCGCATCATAAAACAAGGTTATTGACTAATTGCGCCAACTGTTGATGTAAGTGCCAGATATTCATGCACCGGCACTTCCTCCGCGCGGCGCTGAACATCGAATTCACCACTGAAATTTTTCTCTGCAAGCCATTTGCCCAAGGTATGACGAAGTAACTTGCGGCGCTGGCTAAAAGCCACCTGAACTAATTCACTTAGCAACATGGCGTCAATAACGGCGGGCTGCGCGTGCGGCACCATGCGCACCACCGCACTGTCGACCCGCGGCGGCGGATCAAAGCTCTGTGGCGGTACAAAAAGAACGTTTTCCATGGCATAGCGCCATTGCAGCATCACGCTCAGGCGACCGTAATCGGAAGTGCTTGGACTTGCCACCATGCGGTCGATCACTTCTTTTTGCAACATGAAGTGCTGGTCTTCAATGCAATCAACATACCCTAACAAGTGAAACAAAATGGGAGTTGAGATGTTGTACGGCAAATTGCCGGTGACCCGCAGTTTGGCAACCGGCGAAGCAATTGTGTCAAAGGCAACTTTGAGCACATCAGACTCAATGACCGTTAACTGTCCATGACTGCGCAAGCGCAAAGCCAAATCACGGTCCAGCTCAATAACCGTTAAGTGACCCAGACGCTCCACCAGGGGTTGCGTTAATGCGGCCAAACCGGGACCGATTTCGACCATATGCTGACCCGGCTTGGGATCGATGGCGCGCACGATGGCATCAATAATGCCGCCGTCCGTCAAAAAGTGCTGTCCGAACCGCTTGCGCGCTATGTGCTTCATAGCACTACAAGGGCGGCTCGCGCATCTCAACAAATGCGCGTTCGCGAATGTCCTTGGCCCAATTCATGTACGCTTCATCCAGTTTTGCATCGCGCAACGTCGTACGCACGGACTCACGCACCTCGCGCTGGCTGAGCTCCGTACGGCGACGCTCAATCAACTGAATCAGATGAACCCCGAAGCGTGAAACCGTGGGCGGCGCAATTTCGCCATCACGAAGGCGGTTCAGTACCCCTTCAAATTCCGGCACAAACATGCCCGGGCTTGCCCAGCCCAAATCACCACCTTGCGCAGAACTACCGTCTTGCGAGAACTCGCGGGCCAGCGAAGCGAAGTCCGCCTTGCCAGCAATGATGCGCGCCCGGTAATCCGCAAGTTGCGCAAGCGCAGCGCTTTGAGACAACTGCGGGCTGGTGCGCAACAGAATATGCCGCGCATGCGATTGCACAACCGTTTTGCTCAGGTTGGACGCTCCGCGACGCTCCAAGACTTTTAGAATATGAAAGCCCGCTGGGGAACGAACAATTTCCGCCACACGGCCGACGGGCACGTTCAGCGTCGCATCCAGGAATAAGGACGGATAACGTTCGCCCCGGCGCAGGCCCAATTGGCCGCCATTGCTTTTGTCAGCTGCCGAGAACTCCTGCACCAGAGCTGCAAAGTCTTCGTTCCCGCGTGCACGTTCAAGAACCTTAACAGCCTTGGCGGATAGTGCATCGACGTCTGTCTTGCTGGCGCTTTCCGGGACTGCAATCAGTATTTGCGCAATGTTGATCTCCTGCGTGAGTGGGTCAACGATCTTGGCCTGCTCATCAACGATATATTTGTCTATTTCCTGATCCGATATACGCACACGACTTTCAACCTCTCGCTCACGCAAGCGGGTCAATATCAACTGCTCACGCAACTGCGCACGAAACTCTTTGGGGTTCCCTCCATCTTTCACGATCCGGCGGTGGAGATCTTCAACGCTCAGTTCGCTTTGGCGGGCAATGTTTTCCTCGGCCTGATCGACGGCCAAATCATCAATGCGGATTCCAGCTTCTGCTGCGGCCTGCAGTTGTGCACGTTCATTGATCATACGGTCCAGCACGCCTAACCTGAGTTCTTCCGCTGGCGGCAGGGCTTGCTTTTGCGCCTTGAATTGCTGCTCCATGCGGGCCACTGAGGCACGTACCTCAGAGTCGGTAATAGGTTCGGAATTAACCAAAGCCACAATAAAGTCGGCTTGGCTGGTTTTTTGTGCAAGAACCGGCATCCCTGGCAGGGCCAGTGCGGCGGCAACGATGATGACAAACGCGTTGAATTTCATTTTCATTTAGTCGAGGTTGTTATAGCGACTGCTGTTAGTGCCTGAATCGCGCAGGTTCTGGTAGCGCGAAATGTTTTGCGTCAAGGTACTGCGCGGGTCGATGCCCACACGGGTAAAGCCCACAAATTCCAGCTGGAACATGATGCGCTGCGTCGCCGTCGTATCACTGGTTTGGGTACGGGCAACCACAACGCGGCTGAGCCAGCAGCCCGCATCGTACTCGACACCCAAAACAGTATCGATCATGCGCGAATCGAAGATGCTGTAGTTCAATCGACCAACCGCGTAATAACGACCCTCGCCCTGACCCCGTCCCGCGCCGAGTTCCTGACCGCGGTCTCCCCAAAAATCATTGATGGGCCACTGAAAACTGACGTCCACTTGCTCACTGCTGTCGCGCTGAAAGCGATACGCCGCATTGATCACGCGATACGGACCGGGGTTGTAACGGCCACCTACTGTTACGCTCTCAGACTTGTCCGTCTTGGGGTTGTATTGCAGTGTGGAGTCAAACGTCCAGCTGCGGTTAGCGTTAACCGAAGCACCCAACAGCACATCACTGATACCCGCTTGTGCAGGTGGTGTTGCACTATTTATCGTTACCAATTGGTCTTCGAACCGAAGGCGCTGCGCAAAGCTGAAACGCGCCAGCTGCGCACCGCTATTGGGATCAATAAAGCGTGTGCTCAAGCCCAACGTAAGCAGGTTGTTATCGGCAATTTTGTCGTGGCCACCGAAAGCGTTTTCCGTATAGATGCTGGCAAAGTTAAAGTCATTGGGTGCCGTGTCGTAGTTCGGAATCAGGCTTTGGTTCTGATACGGCGTATAGACATAGAAAGCGCGAGGTTCCAATGTTTGGATCAAGTTGTTTCCGAAAAGCGAAAGGTCCCGCTCAAACACCAAACCACTGTCCAGACTAAACGTGGGCACGACGCTATTAGCGGAACTCGAACCATTGGCCAACATCGCGTCATATTGGTAAGTGGCGGCGTGCAATTGCAGTTTGGGCGTAATAAAGCCTGCGGGTGCCAGCCAGGGCCGGCTGATCTGGGCCAGCACAAAACTGCGCTGTGCGTTAGGCTGTAAGGTACTGATACGGTCGCCCTCGAACTGCGTGAAGTCACCGTCAATAGACCAGTCAAAGCCTTGAACGTTGTAGTCCGCATAGCGCCCTGTGATTTGTGGCACGCGGTCATACGGCGGTGTAATGGGCGAAGTCGGATCTTGCAGCGTCTGCCATTGCAATACATGCACCGTACCTGAAGCCTTGCCGCTGGCCCATGCCGCCTGCACATCTGCAGGCAATAGGCGTTGAGCAATGGTGGTGCTGATGGCGCTGGAATAAGCAAAGTCACGCCAGTAGTTATCGTCACTCACGCGGTTGATGTTGGATGTCAGCGTGACCGGGGCCATACCCGGCATGAATGGTGCAATCGTCGCGTTGTGGGTCCAGGCCAAAGCCCAGCGATCTTGGCCACGCAATGTATCGTTGGCTAGGTAATCACCGCGGATCTCGCCGTTGTAGCTGGGCTCCAAGTAGCGGAATTCTGCACCGATGTCTAGGCCGCGATTGGTCATCAAACGCGGCGTAATGGTGGCATCCCGGTTGGGCGCAATATTCCAGTAATAGGGCAGCACCAGCTCCGTGCCATTGACATTGTCAATGCCGAACGACATGGGCAGCAGACCGGACTTGCGCCGCTCCGACAATGGAAAGCTGATGGCCGGCACCGGAAGTATGGGTACGCCCTTAAAGCTCAGGTAAGCACCTTCGGCCACACCCGTGTCTTCGTCGTTGTCCAGGGTGATGGTGCCAGCGCGCAATATCCAATCTGGCATCCAACTCGGCCCCGGCAAACGCCTGCAGGTGGTGTAGGTAGCGTTGTGGACAACGGTGTGTGTTTCGTCGATGAAGTCAGCTCGCGAGGCCTCACCATGGCCGTCGCTTTGCACAAAGTGGTAGCTCGGTTCCTGAAAAAACCCTTCAAAGGTTTCCAGCTTGAGTTCTAGCAAAGGCCCCTCGTAGGTATTGCCTGCTCGATTGACGCGAACATCACCAATGGCCTTGGCCTGATCCGTCGGCGCGAAGTATTCCAGCCGGTCTGCACGTATCGTTGTATCAGCTTTACGCAAGCTGGCACTGCCCTGCACCAAAGTGTCCAGATCGGGGTGACCACTCATCGTGTCGCCCTGCAAGTAGACCGGTGCACTTTTGCGCTGCTCGGCCGTAAGAGAGGGCGTCGCACTTCCTGCATTGGAGCTCTCCTGGGCTGCGGTGGTCTGCACCGTCAGGCAGAGCAATGCCACAACCACCGAATTCAACGCGAATCTATCCCCACTTCGGACAAGATAGGAGCGGGGGAAAGATTGACGCATGAAGGCTTGAAAATCGCAGGGCTTTGTAGAATCGATTATCCATGACCCAATCCCCCAATTTCCCCGCCCCTTCCGAGGGCCAAATGGCGCCTGCTCCACCTGCAAAGGACGTGATATGGGCCGACGCAGAGCGCCAATCGCGCTTTGAAAACTGGTTAGCTGCCCTGAGCGCCGAACACGGCTTGCAACGTGCCAGCTTACGCGCTGCTTCGGCGGACGCGAGCTTTAGGCGCTACCTGCGCATCAACGCCACTGGCAGTGATGGCATTGCCAGAAGCCTGATCATTATGGATGCGCCGCCGGACAAGGAAAACAGTGCGCCGTTTGTGAATGTAGCCGGGCTGATGCGAGATGCCGGCATACGGGTTCCTGAAATATTGAATTGGGATGCACCCAACGGCTTCATGCTGCTCAGCGACCTGGGCGCGCAAACCATGATGCAGGTTATTGATCCCACTACCCCGCCGCTGGACTTGTACCTGCAGGCGACGGACATCCTGGTGCAGTGGCAACTGGCTTCAATCGCTGATGTACTGCCACCGTATGACCATGCCCTGCTGCTGCGTGAAGTGGAGCTGTACCCGCAGTGGTACGTCACTCAACACCGCAATTTCACGTTAGATGCAGCACAACGCAAGGTACTGGACGATGCCTTTGCATGCATTCTGCAAAACAATTTGCGCTGGCCCAGTGTGTATGTGCACCGCGACTTTATGCCGCGCAATTTGATGGTGTCGCGAGAGGGGCTGGGTGTGCTCGATTTTCAGGACGCGGTGTACGGCCCCATCACTTACGACATTGCCAGCCTGATGCGCGATGCCTTTCTCAGTTGGGAAGAGGATTTCTGCCTTGACGTAACGATCCGTTATTGGGAGAAGGCGCGCAAAGCGGGCCTGCCCGTGGGTGATGACTTCGGCGAGTTTTACCGGGGCGTCGAGTGGATGGGCCTACAGCGCCACCTCAAGGTGACCGGCATTTTTGCGCGGCTCACCTTGCGCGATGGCAAGCCGCAATACCTGGCCGACACACCACGATTTATTCACTACATGCGCAGTACCTGCGAGCGCTACCGGGAGCTCAAACCATTACTCCGTCTGATAGAAAAAATTGACGGCATTGAAATACCCAATGTGTTTGCCTTCGGGCGCACCTGAGGAACAGGGACGCCATGCCCCGCTTTTTTTGCCCTGCAGCGCTAGAAACCGGCCAAACCATCGAGTTGCCCGCAGGCCCGGCCCGCCATGTGCAGGTACTGCGTCTGCAGCCAGGAGACACGATCACCTTGTTTAACAACGGACCGGGCTGGCCAGGCGATACAGGCAAAGTCTCGGGCGGGGAATTCACCGCCACTGTCACACAAATGGGCCGCAGCCATGTGCAAGTGCATGTAGAAAGCCACCAGCAAACGGAGCGCGAAAATCAGCGCGCGGTCTACCTTGCGGTGGGGATGCCTGCCAATGACCGGATGGACTGGCTAGTTGAAAAAGCCACCGAGTTGGGAGTGGCGGGCATCACACCGCTAATGACGGAGCGCAGTGTGCTTCGCCTCTCGGGGGAGCGCGCAGAAAAAAAGGTAGCGCACTGGCAAAGTGTGGCCACCGCCGCGTGCGAGCAGTGCGGCGGCAACCGTGTGCCCACCGTGTCTCCCTTGGCGACACTTTCACAATGGCTCAAGACTGGCGTATATGCCAACCAGGAGCGAATGCTGTTGTCACTGCGCGAAGGCTCCATCCCTTTGCGCACGCGTACTTCCGGCATCGGACGCAATGCGTCGGGAATCGTGTTCTTGTCAGGGCCTGAAGGTGGCTTGAGCACCGCGGAAGAAGATGCCGCTATGTCCGCAGGCTTTGCGCCGGTGTCTTTGGGCGCACGCGTATTGCGTGCGGAGACCGCCGCACTCGCAGCATTGACCTTGCTGGCAGGCTAAAAACGCTGGCCGAGCCACGCTTTTAAAACATCAAAGACCTGGGCGGAGTCAGGCTCGTTGAAAATCTCGTGGTACATGTGATCAAAGCACCGCACAGTTAGCACTTCCGGCGGGGCAGCTTTTGCAAAGCGGCGGCTGCCCTCAGGGTTCACTAGGTAATCTTCACCGGCATACAGAAGCAAGGTGGGCATCGTCCATTTGGAGGCAGCATCCAAAATGAGCGCACCGGAATCAGCAATGAATCGCGCCAGGCGCGCTGATATTCGGTCGTGTACCAGCGGATCTTCTCGGTACGCCTTGACCACAGCTGCATCATGCGAGATGTAGCGCGGCTTTACGCCGTTACTCACCCGCATATTGGGGAAAAATCGGGGCATCATTTCCAACAGAAACTTTTGAAAACAATTCAATCCCGGGTCCAATGCCGGCGAAGAAAGCACCAGCGCTTCGACGGGGCGTAGTTGGAGAGATACAAAGCGCGCAGCCAGGAGGCCGCCCATACTATGGCCCAACAAAATAATCGGCAAGCCCGCTTCCATACGGGCGCGCAAATCATCGACCATGTCGGCCAAGTCTTCAAGAAGCCTGTTTTTACTGGGCAGGCTTCCCGCAACACCGTTGGATTGCCCATGGCCGCACTGGTCATAGCCACGAACAAAAAAGCCCCATTCGTTGAGTTTGGTCGCCACATTTTCATAGCGGCCCGCATGTTCCCCCAGGCCGTGGACGATGATGACTACTCCGCGCACGGGCTCTCCACTGGCCAGAGGCCAGTCCTGTACCACCAAGTTGTCACCATCCGTGGCGATATAGGTGGAGAGGCGCGAATCAACACTCATGGAATTCGGGAGATTACCTCTGCCACGGCAGCCGTTAGTTTTTTGGCATACGGCACGTGCAAGAATTCATTAGGTCCGTGCGCATTACTTTTGGGCCCCAATACGCCGCACACCATCATTTGTGCTTTGGGAAAGCCCTTGGAGAGCATATTCATCAATGGAATGGTACCGCCCTGTCCGATGTAGCCACAGGGTGCGCCAAAGTGGGTTTGCGAGGCTGCATCAAGCGCCGATTCAAACCACGGCGCCGTGTCAGGGGCATTCCAGCCGGTAGCACTCGAGCCACGCTCAAAGGTTACACGGGCCTGATAGGGCGCGTTGTCTTCGAGCAAGGCTTTCAGTTCCTGCACGGCCTTGTCAGCTTCCACCAGCGGTGGCAGGCGCAGCGAAAGCTTGAAAGCGGTGTAAGGGCGCAGCACATTGCCTGCATCACCCAAACTGGGGAATCCGTCTGCACCCGTCACGCTCAAGGTCGGTGTCCAGGTGCGGTTGAGCAGTGCCTGCAAAGGGTCGGTAGTCGTGGGCAAGGCGAAGGCGGTGGAGCCTTCGCAGTCGTAATGGGCCCACGGGAAGCGCTTGTAAATCTCGGCTCCCAGAATGGTGGCAGATGCTTGCGCCTGCTTCAATCGCTCTGCGGGCACCTCACAATGAAAGCTGGCCGGCAACATGCGCCCGGTTGCACTGTCCTCCAGCCGGTCTAGCACCTGGCGCATGATGCGAAAGCTCGATGGAACCAGGCCGCTGGCGTCACCACTGTGAACGCCTTCGGTCAATATTTCCACCTTGAGCACACCGCTGACCATGCCACGCAGGCTATTGGTCAACCAAAGCTGGTCGTAATTGCCGGCACCGGAGTCCAGGCACACAACCAGCCCAACGTCGCCCAGCCGGGCCTTGAGGGCGTCAACGTAGGGTAACAAGTCAAATGAACCGCTTTCTTCGGCAGTCTCGATCAGACCCATGATTTTGGGATGGGCAATGTTTTGAGTCTTGAGCGCCTGAAGGGCTGTAATCGCTGCATAAGCGGCATAGCCGTCGTCTGCACCGCCACGACCAAACAACTTGCCCTCCTGCATTACAGGCGTCCAGGGGCCAAGGTCATTGCGCCAGCCGGAAAACTCCGGCTGCTTGTCCAAGTGACCGTACATGAGCACGGTTTGCCGCGATGAATTCGTGGCTGGCACTTCAAAGAAAAGCACTGGCGTGCGGCCATCGAGGCGCAACACTTCGAGCTTCAGTCCGGCCACCTTTTGAGACTCGATCCAGACGGCGGTGTTGCGCACCACCGTGTCCAGATACCCGTGGGCCTGCCAATCAACATCAAACATGGGTGACTTGGCAGGTATGCGGATGTAATCCTGCAGCTGCGGGATTATCTTGGTGTCCCAAGCGGCGGAGACTTCACTGAGCGCCTGGGCGGCGTTCAGGGCGGCGGCGGGAACTCTGGCGTTCATAGGATCGGACCTGCGGTGGATTGAATGAGTTCCACCATCATGCCACGGTACGAGCGCTTATGTCTGACTCAGAGTGCACGCCAAAGCAAACTATCGTGCCAGCTTATAAACCGAGGTTCCAGCCAGCAGATTCGGGGCAAAGCGCACAGTGCGTCCCTCTTGGAGCCCAAAACTATCAAGTACCCGCAATCCATTGCGCGCGGCCAGATTGGCCAGATCTGCATGGGTTCCGACGCGTATATTGGGCGTGTCGTACCACTGATAGGGCAGGCGCTTGGTGACCGGCATACGCCCGTTCAGAACACTCCAGCGGTTTTGCCAATGCGCAAAATTCGGAAAGGCGACTATTCCCACACGCCCCACCCGGGCAGTCTCGCGCAACATAGTCTCGGCATTGCGCAAATGCTGCAGTGTGTCTATTTGCAATACGACGTCAAACGAGGCATCTTCAAAAATTGCCAGTCCCTCATCCAAATTGAGCTGAATCACGTCCACACCCCGGCGCACGCAAGCCAACACATTGGCATCGTCAATTTCGACTCCATAGCCGGTGCAGTTCCGGGTGCGTTGCAAATAATCGAGCATAGCGCCGTCGCCACAACCCAGGTCCAGCACACGCGCGCCCTTGGGCACCAGCTCCGCGATAGCATGTTGAATGACTGCGTCGCTCATGCCAGCTCCTTCGCCACGTTGTCAAAGTAGGAACGCACTACGTTGTGATAGCGCGCATCGTCAAGCAAAAATGCATCGTGGCCATGGGGAGCATCAATTTCCGCGTAGCTCACCCTTCGCTTGTTATCGAGCAGGGCCTTCACCAGCTCACGGCTACGCTTGGGTGAAAAACGCCAGTCGGTGGTAAAGCTCACCAGCAAAAACTTGCAGCTTGCGCGCTCCAGCGCCCGGCTCAGGTCCGCACCAAAAGCACGGGCAGGATCAAAGTAGTCCAAAGCGCGGGTAATCAGCAAATAAGTGTTGGCATCAAAGTATTCTGCGAACTTGTCACCCTGGTAGCGCAGGTAACTTTCAATCTGAAACTCCACGTCCTGAGTGCTGTAGAGGTACTGCGCCGCTTGAGCCGTGTTACCTTCGAGCGCACTACCTTCAAGTGACTGAGCCGCAGCACGCAACTGGCGCCCGAACTTCTCGTTCATGACGTCGTCACTCAAATAGGTGATATGGCCGATCATGCGGGCGATGCGCAAACCCCGTTTGGGGACGACGCCTTGGTCATAAAAATTGCCGCCGAAAAAATCGGGATCGGTCACGATCGCACGGCGTGCAACTTCGTTAAAAGCAATGTTTTCTGCTGTCAGATTGGGGGCACTGGCAATCACCACCGCATGCGAAACCCGCTCTGGGTATTGCAAAGCCCAACTTAATGCCTGCATGCCCCCCAGTGAGCCACCCATCACGACGGCCAGTTTGTGAATACCCAGAACATCGAGCAAACGGGCTTGGGCGTTGACCCAGTCTTCTACTGTGACCACCGGGAAGTCGGCACCGTAGACCTTACCGGTATCCGGGTTGGTGTGCATAGGGCCGGTGGAGCCAAAACAGGATCCCAGGTTGTTGACGCCGATGACAAAAAAGCGGTTTGTATCCAGCGGTTTGCCGGGGCCGATCATGTTGTCCCACCAACCCTCGGATTTCGCGGTTCCTGCATAGGTACCTGCGACATGGTGTGAGGCATTGAGCGCATGGCACACCAGCACGGCATTTGATTTATCCGCATTCAACGCGCCATAGGTCTCATAACTCAGCGCATAGTCGCGAATGAGCGCGCCGCTTTGCAATGGCAGCGGTGCATCAAAGTGCATGGATTGCGCGGTAACGATCAACTCAAACCCCTATAACGATAAAACCCGGCGCCGCATAAAACGAGGCCGGGTCCAAAGGTACGGTCCGTCTTTAGCTGCATTTGTAAAGCGCCCGCAAGCTGGAGCAAATTGGCGCTGGGCCAATTCTAGCAAGGCGTGTACGACGACGCTAATTTCATTTCCCAGATAGCCGCTTAAACTTGAACGTTCTCCCAATGTGACCATTGCAATGACCAGCTTCGAGCAACAAATCGTAGATCTGCGTAGCTACCTTCTCAAATTTGCAAGACTGCAGTTGCGCAACGAAGTATGGGCTGAAGATGCGGTATCCGAAGTGCTGCTTGCAGCGCTTGCTAAGCCACAATCCTTTGAAAACCGTTCGCAACTCAAAACGTGGCTAGTTGGAATCCTGAAACACAAGGTGGTGGACGCGCTGCGCCACCATGGACGCGAAATCAGCGGACTTGAAACTAGTGAGGATGACGCGACCGACCCGTTGGAACTCATGGCCTTCAAAACCGACGGACATTTTGAACAGGTTCCCGCCGACTGGGGCAACCCGGAACAGAACCTGGACAGTAAGCAATTTTTCGAGATTCTGGAGATTTGTGCTGACAAACTGCCAGCTACACAGGGCCGCCTATTTCTGATGCGGGAATGGCTGGAGTTGTCCAGCGAAGAAATTTGCAAGGAATTGGGTTTGACGCCGACCAACTTGTACGTTCAACTGCATCGCGCCAGACTGCGGCTAAGGGAGTGTCTGGAAATAAACTGGTACTCCAAGGCAATCGCACCATGACACTGTTGACCCGAACCTGTAAAGAAGTCGCCGCCCTGCTGATTGCGCGGGAAGACCGTACTTTGCGCTTGGGCGAACGGCTGGCATTGCGCATCCATTTACGAATCTGCGAAGCCTGTCCACGATTTGAGCGTCAGGTCCTGTCCATGCGAAACGGCATCAAACAGTGGCGCAACTACACCAATTCGGACTAGATTTGCCATAACTGCAGGCTCGGCAAAAAAAAATTAGCAATGTTTTGCGAACTAGCGCATAATGAATTTGCATTGCCTGTGAATAGGCGTGCGGGTTTGCGGTGTTTAGTCAGTTTCGCGTCTGCTTTAAGTCTTTAATGGTTTGTTGATTGCGGGTATGGACTCCATCGCGTTTTGAGTTATTTTGAGGAGTCCTTACATGGGCAACAAACTTTACGTAGGCAATCTGCCTTATTCTTTCCGTGACGAAGACCTGCAGCAAACCTTTGCTCCGCACGGTACCGTTACCAGCGCCAAAGTCATGATGGAACGTGACACTGGCCGTTCCAAGGGCTTCGGCTTTGTGGAAATGGGCAGCGACGCTGAGGCACAAGCCGCAATCAACGGTGTAAATGGCCAACAATTCGGTGGCCGCGGTCTCGTGGTGAACGAAGCCCGTCCCATGGAGCCACGTCCTCCCCGCTCTGGCGGCTTCGGCGGCGGCGCTGGCGGTGGTGGTGGTGGTTACGGCGGCGGTGGCGGCGGACGCTCCGGCGGCGGCGGCGGCGGTGGTTACGGCGGCGGCGGTGGCGGCGGACGCTCCGGCGGCGGCGGTGGTGGTGGTTACGGCGGTGGCCGTGGCTCCAGCTACTAAGCTACGCTACAACTAAAAAAGGACCTTCGGGTCCTTTTTTGTTGCCTGTTGATTTCAATCTTCGCCGGAACGCTTTTTCCGAGGCCGCCCGGCGAAGGCTTTGTCAAACAACGAGTTCGGTAACAGGCGCAACAGCTTGGCTACCCAAGCCATCTGCCACGGTATGACCCGATAACTGTCGCCCCTCGTGATGGAGCGAAAGGCCTGATCGGCAAAGGTCTGCGGTTGCATTAAAAATGGCATGGAGTAGCGGTTTTGCTGTGTCAGCGGCGTATCAATATAGCCTGGACAAATCGTCACCACTTTAACCCCGGACGGCCGCATTTCCCCACGCAGGCTCTCGCAATAGGCGATGACGGCGGCTTTGCTGGCGCAATAAGCACCATGCCCCGGAATTCCACGGATAGCTGCCACACTGCCAATTCCCACCAATGTCCCACTGCCACGTTGCGTCATAGCCTGAATAAAAGGGTGAAAGGTCGCCGCCAAGCCGATATTGTTGGTAGCCAACACGGCTTGCATCACATCGATGTCAGCGCGCACACCGGAATCCATGCCGATGCTGATACCGGCATTGGCAATCACCACGTCCGCCAGTCCCTGATCAGCGATGCATTGCACGCCGACTTTCACGATACTGTCCGTGTCAGAGACGTCCGCCATGTAAACACGGTATCTTGCCGGCGCAATGCTGTGGGCCTGCGCCCAAGCCTGCACGATGTCTGAACGCCGTGCCACCAGCGCAAGATCAAAGCCGGCTTGATAAAAACGTAACGCTAGGGCCTGTCCGATACCGCTGGAGGCGCCGGTGATAAATACCAATGCCATAGGACGAACTTTCTCAGGGAGATTGTTTAGCCGGAGTCAGGGTTCCACGCACCCGACCATGCAAGGTCAGCACTTGGTCGATATTGTCAAAGTCCAATGCGTCCGCCGTAAACCGGTCGATACCGCGCGTGAGTATGACCGGCTTGTGGGATTTCAAGCGCTCGGTTGTCATAAACGCATGCAAAAATTCACTTCGGTATTCCATGCGGGGCGCCGGCAGGATTCCCTTGGCACTATTCGCTGCACTGGCAACTTCTGCTTCGCGC
The DNA here is from genome assembly GCA_947373605.1 of Comamonadaceae bacterium. Taxonomy (GTDB): domain Bacteria; phylum Pseudomonadota; class Gammaproteobacteria; order Burkholderiales; family Burkholderiaceae_C; genus Allorhodoferax. The sequence continues at coordinate 27,152 of CANBYM010000001.1, read as the reverse complement.
ACCACAATGGCATTGCCGATCAACTGCACTTCAGAGCCATCTTCGTTAGACAAGCCACTATTAGCAGTGGCCGTTGTCAGCCGTCCTTTTTCATCAATCGACCGAAAACGAACCCGATCAATCTCGGTCCAAGCGTTGTCCGCGTAGTGACGCGCCTTGTCGCCCATAACCTCACTTCGCATACGCCCCTTCGCATCAAACGATTTGAGCGTAAAGCCTTCCATGAAGTAGTCGGGGTCGTGGCGCTCGACCGCTTTGGCCTGAGGTGCGCCCGGCGGTGGCGTTGTGCGCACCATCCAATACGTGCCCAAGGCCAATACGGCCATGCAAAACATGGGCACGTACAAAAGAAACCGGTCCCAGGTTTCGCGCAAGCGGAATTTCATGGGGCCAGTCCTTTATGCATACGCGCCTAACAACTGCGCGTAACGCCCGTTTGCTACCAGCAACAAGTCGCAAAGTTCGCGCACAGCGCCATCGCCACCGCGTGCAAGTGTGGTGTAGTGCGCCATAGCACGGGCTTCTACGTGCGCATTGGCGGGAGCACATGCAAAAGCAGTGCGTCGCATCACCGGCAGATCAGGCCAGTCATCGCCCATGGCGGCGGCCTGTGCCCAAGTGAGACCCAATTCAGTTAGTGTTTTTTCCGCCGCGGGGCGCTTGTCTTCGGTCCCGAAGTGGGTGTGTGTGATGCCCAGCGCTGCCAGACGCGCCCGCAACGGAGCGGAGTCGCGCCCGGTAATGACTGCGGGCGTAATGCCGGCCTTTTGCAGCAACTTAAGACCATGGCCGTCGAGCGTGTTGAATCGCTTGATCGTTTCACCCGCCTCGGAAATCAGAAGGCCACCATCGGTAAGTACGCCGTCAACATCAAAAAACACTACCTTAATGTCTTGTGCTTTGAGCAGCAGTTCCGGGGCGAAATGAATAGCGGGTTGCATCAGATTACCTTGGCGCGCATCAGGTCGTTGCTGTTGAGGGCTCCACACAAACGGCCCTGTTCGTCCACTACCAGCACACTGGTAATACGCAAGCGCTCCATCATGTCGGCAGCATCCACCGCCAGCGCGCTCTGCAAAATCGTTTTGGGACTGGCATGCATCACATCGGCAGCGCGGCAGGAACGCAGGTCTTTGCCTTGCTCAACCAGACGGCGCAAATCGCCATCGGTAAAGATGCCCAATATGTGATCCGCCTCGTCCACCACTGCTGCTGCCCCCAGCCCTTTGGCACTCATTTCCCGCATCAGGCTACTGAAATCGGCATCGGGTTTGACACGCGGCAGTGCGTCACCGCTTCGCATGACATCGCTGACATGGGTGAGCAATTTGCGTCCGAGCGCTCCGCCCGGATGCGAGCGCGCAAAATCTTCGGCCCGAAAGCCCCGGGCATCCAGCAATGCGACTGCAAGTGCATCACCCAATGCGAGTTGCGCCGTGGTGCTGGCTGTGGGTGCCAGGTTTAAGGGACAGGCTTCTTTGGCGACTGCGCTGTCGAGCCAAAGGTCTGCATGTCTGGCCATGGTGGACTGGGCATTGCCGGTCATGGCAATCAGCGGCGCACCCAGTCGTTTGAGCACTGGCAGTAATACTTCCATTTCCTGAGATTCACCGCTGTTGGAGATTGCCAGCACCAGATCGTGCGCGGTAATCATGCCCAAGTCGCCATGGCTGGCTTCACCAGGGTGCACGAAAATGGCCGGTGTGCCGGTCGACGCCAGCGTTGCAACAATCTTGCGGCCGATATGCCCGCTCTTGCCCATGCCCATTACCACCACACGTCCCTTGATCGCCAGCACCATGTCCACGGCCTGCGCAAAAGCCCAGCCGACGCGTGTCTTCAGGCCAAGTACGGCGGCAGCTTCAATGTCAAAAGTTTCCTGTGCCAGCGCAATAGTGCGTTGCGCTGCAGGCGATAACTTGGGCGTTGCGTTTACTGTCATTGAAGTATTTTATAGAGCGCACCGGCATTGCAGTGTTGCTAGTATCGGCATATGAGTGCATTGGAAATAACACTACTGTATTTGCTCGCCGCTGTGCTGGGCGTGGTGGTGTGCCGTCTGGCCAAATTGCCGCCCATGCTGGGCTACTTGGCAGTGGGTGTACTGATTGGCCCCAATGCACTGGCACTCTCGCAAAACTCGGAAGGCGTGGCGCACCTTGGTGAGTTTGGCGTGGTATTTCTGATGTTTGTGATCGGACTGGAGTTCAACCTTCCCAAACTCAAGTCCATGCGCATGCATGTATTCGGCTTGGGTTTATTTCAGGTGAGCGCCACGATGCTCGTGGGTACGGCGGCCACGCTGGGTCTTGCGGTGCTGGCACCGGCTTTGTGGGGCATGGGCTGGAAAACGGCCTTGGCGCTGTCCAGTGCATTGGCCATGAGTAGCACCGCCATTGTGGTCAAACTGATGGTCGAGCGCATTGAATTGGAGTCTGAACACGGCAAGCGGGTGATGGGTGTACTGCTTTTTCAAGACTTGGCTGTCGTGCCGTTGCTGGTGCTTATTCCTGCGCTGGGTGCATCTAATGAACGATTAGTAGGCGCTTTAATGTTGGCGGGGGTCAAAGCCACCGTGCTTGTAACCGTGCTGCTGGTGGGTGGACAACATGTCATGCGGCGCTGGCTTACCGTGGTTGCCAAGCGCAAAAGCGAAGAGCTGTTTGTTCTGAACCTATTGCTCATCACGCTGGGGCTAGCCTGGCTTACCGAATTGGCGGGGCTGAGCTTGGCTTTGGGCGCATTTATTGCTGGCATGCTGATTTCCGAGACCGAATACAAACACCAGGTGGAAACCGATATCAGGCCGTTTCACGATGTATTGCTGGGTCTGTTTTTTATCAGTATCGGCATGCTTCTGGACTGGCGCTTGGTGCTGGAGCGGTGGTCACTGGTTCTTTTGCTATCTGTGTTGCCGGTCTTGTTCAAGGCAGGGCTTGTCACGCTTCTGGCACGCGGTTTAGGGTCGAGCACCGGTGTGGCTTTGCGCACCGGCCTCTATCTGGCGCAAGCCGGTGAATTCGGTTTTGTGTTGCTAACACTGGCTCAAAAGAATGCCTTGGTTCCTCCTGCATTGCTGAACCCCATTTTGGCAAGCATGGTAATTTCGATGCTGGCTACGCCATTCATCGTGATGTACTCCAACCAGATTGTGATGAAACTGGTCGCCAATGAGTGGCTGCAACAGTCGCTGCAAATGACGTCGATCGCGCGCAAGTCGATCAACTCGAACCGGCACGTCATCATCTGTGGCTACGGCCGCTGCGGTCAGAATCTGGCCCGTATGCTGGAGCGCGAAGGTATACCCTATATGGCGCTGGACTTGGACCCGGACCGGGTACGCCAGGCCGCTGCGGCCGGCGACTCGGTGGTGTTTGGCGACTGTGGCCGCTTGCAGGCGCTTATGGCAGCCGGGCTGGCCCGCGCCAGCGCTGTGGTGGTGACCTATCTGGACGAGCCCGCTGCGCTGAAGGTACTGGGTCACTCCCGCTCGCATGCGCCACAAGTACCAGTTATTGTGCGCACCCAGGATGATCACAACCTTGAAAAGCTGCAAGCTGCCGGCGCGGCGGAGGTTGTGCCTGAAGCATTGGAAGGCTCACTGATGCTGGCTAGCCATGCGCTCGCGCTGGTCGGCGTGCCCATGCGCAGGGTGATTCGCATCGTGCAGGATCAGCGCGATGCGAGATACAGCTTGCTACGGGGGTTTTTCCATGGTGCCGATGACGACTCCGTCGACGAGCTACAACATGAACGCCTTGCCACCTTGACCCTGCCCATCGGTGCCCGTGCAACTGGGCAGACCTTGCAAGAATTTGCATTACATGCCATGGGTGTTCGGGTGGTCAGCCTGCGGCGCAGCACAGGCGCGGCAACTGAAGTCAGCGAGGACGCATTGCTTCAAGGTGGTGACACTTTGGTTCTGTCCGGCAAAGTCGAGCCGCTGGCGCGGGCCGAACAAAAACTGCTGAAGGGCGCCTGATTACGCTATGGGGACTCTGCATGCTTGACCTGCTAATTCAAAATGCCTCTTTACCTGATGGCCGACAGAACATGTCAGTGGCGGTGCAGGACGGGAAAATCGTGGAAGTGTGTGCCGGGCTGCAAGCGCCCTCTGCTGAAACCTTGGATGCACAGGGCATGCTACTTTCGCCCCCGTTTGTGGATGCGCACTTTCACATGGATGCCACGCTAAGCTACGGGCTCCCGCGCGTGAACCAAAGCGGCACCCTACTTGAAGGCATTGCGCTGTGGGGTGAACTCAAACCGCTGCTCACTCCTGAAGCCCTGATGGAGCGAGCGCTAACCTATTGTGATTGGGCGGTAGCCAAAGGTCTGCTGGCGATACGCACGCATGTGGATGTCTGCGACCCGCGCCTGATAGCGGTTGAGGCGCTGCTGGAGGTTAAGAAAAGGGTTGCGCCTTATATTGAACTGCAATTGGTTGCTTTCCCACAAGACGGCGTATTGCGTGGGGCCCAGGGAGCAAGTCAGCACATGAAGAATCTGGTTCGCGCGCTGGACATAGGCGTCGACGTTGTGGGCGGCATTCCGCATTTCGAGCGAACCATGGCCGATGGGGCCTTGAGTGTGCGGATGCTATGCGAGTTGGCGGCCGAACGTGGGCTGATGGTGGACATGCACTGTGATGAGTCCGATGACCCGCATTCCCGCCATGTGGAAACGTTGGCTTTTGAAACGCAACGTTTGGGCCTGCAGGGAAGGGTAACCGGTTCCCACCTGACCAGCATGCACAGTATGGACAACTACTACGTCAGCAAACTCATCCCGCTGATGGCAGAGGCGCAACTGAACGTCGTGGCGAACCCGCTTATCAACATCACGCTGCAAGGTCGCAATGATAGTTATCCCAAACGGCGTGGCATGACCCGCGTGCCCGAGTTGATGGCCGTCGGTATGACGGTGGCATTCGGACACGACTGTGTGATGGACCCTTGGTACAGTCTGGGCAGCGGCGATATGCTGGAAGTTGCACACATGGGCTTGCATGTGGGACAAATGACAGGCCAAGCTGCCATGCGGCAATGCTTTGATGCGGTAACCAGTAACCCGGCACGCATACTGGGCTTGCAAGGCTACGGCTTAGCGGTCGGTTGCAATGCCGATTTTTGTTTGCTGCAGGCCCGCGACTGCATAGAGGCTATTCGCCTTCGAGCAACACGACTCAAAGTGTTCAAACGCGGTCTTCTGATTGCGCAAACACCCGCATCGGTGAGCAGTCTGTGCCTTGCAGGGCGCCCGCCACAAACCACCTGGGCAATTTAGACAGTGTCGGATATCGCTATATGCAAAATATCAGTGTTACCCAGTACCTCAGAGACCATATTCGTACCGTTCCTGATTGGCCGGCACCGGGCATTCAGTTTCGCGACATTACGCCTTTACTCCAAGATGCCAAGGTGTTCCGTGTATTGATCGATGCATTTGTGCACCGTTATATGGATCCGCACATGCGCCCTGACGTGGTAGCAGGGCTGGATGCGCGAGGATTTATTCTGGGTGCGGTGGTTGCTTATGAACTTAACGTGGGCTTTGTACCCATTCGAAAAAAGGGCAAGCTGCCCTTCACCACCGTTGAAGAGACCTATGAGCTGGAGTACGGAAGTGCGACGGTAGAACTGCATACCGACGCAGTGCAGCCCGGCAACCGGGTGTTATTAATTGATGACCTGATAGCCACTGGCGGCACCATGATGGCCGGGCGCAAACTGCTAGAACGATTGGGAGCCCACGTGATGGAAGGGGCTGCGATTGTGGACCTGCCGGAGTTGGGTGGTTCTCAAAGGTTGCGCGGCTCTGGACTACCCTTGTTTACGCTGCTGGACTTTGCCGGGCATTGACCCAGCCAGTGCACTGACAGCGCTGGCCTATTTCATATCGCCATATTGCGTGGCACTGAGCGGTAATGGGATTTCATCGATTTCTGTATCCTGAAACTGCGGCATCGGGTCCGCGTTGCGCGGACCGGACGCAAAGACTTCGCCAAGGATCGATGCCGATGCGGGCGCACCGCTTGCTAATGCCCGCTTAAATGCAACTACTTCATCGTCTTGCAAGGGCTCGAACAAAGGCTTTACGGCTGGTACTGGATCCGCTCGACTTGCGCTTGTTGGCGCGGCAGTTTCCGCTGGTTTGGCCGAAGGTCGTGTTAGGCCAGCGGTGACATGTTCATTGACGCGCCAATAGACCGCAGTCACCAATATATCGTGGTTAGTTTTGGCTGCATTGGCGATTAGTCCCTCGATCTCAGCAAGCCGGGTGGTGTTGCCCGCGTGCTCGTGCGGCAAGTCCATCATGATGAGATATTGGCGGCCGCGGGAATCAAGCGACAGCACTTTAAATTTGTAACTCGCAGAGAGCACGCCTGCGCGGGTCATACATTCACGAACGATCGCGTAAAGCATTTCGCGTCGCTCCAGGCGCTCTGATTTGCGGTTGGCGGCGTTGCCGTACCCATCCTTCTGATAAACATCCACGGCGGCGCGCAGAGGCACCGTTGGATCTGTGTGCGCAAGTCCCGAACTGTCCGGGGGGACAGTGGTAGCAAACTTGGTATTTTTTATAGCGAACCAACTGAACAACGACATGGTTTACTTTCCAACGACCGGCAAGCTTTGAGTGTAGTGGAGAGACTATTTTCCGATGCAAAACTGGGAAAAAATGACGCCCAGCAAATCATCGCTGGTGAACTCCCCGGTAATTTCGCCAAGGGCTCCTTGTGCAAGCCTTAGCTCTTCCGCAAGCAAGTCCAGTGACTGGGCTTGTGCAGCAATATGTGCCGATGCTTCCATCACGTGCGCATCTGCACGATGCAGTGCCTGCAAGTGCCGTTCACGGGCAATGAACACACCACCGGCGGGGGCCTGCCAACCTGCAATCTTCAAAAGTGCTTGGCGCAATTTGTCCAACCCATCGCCAGTTTTGGCAGAGATCGCAATAGCTTGTGAGTCACTAAGTGCATCAGCGTTGGCCATGCTCGCGGCATCACTCTTGTTCCAGAGGTGAATGACATCCACACCATGCGATAGCTTTTGCTTTAGCGTGGCTTCGATGGCTTGGTCAGCCGCTTGATAATCAGCCGCGTCACTGCGCGTCAGATCGTGTAAAAAAAGCACCGCGTCTGCTGAGGTAATCGCCTCCCATGCACGCTCAATACCAATTTGCTCTACGGTGTCCTGACTCTCACGCAAACCGGCCGTGTCCACAATGTGGATAGGCACACCCTCTACCTGTATGGTTTCCTGTACCTTGTCACGGGTAGTACCTGCCACTGGCGTAACGATGGCAAGCTCCGCGCCCGCCAGTGCATTGAGCAGCGACGATTTGCCGGCATTCGGTTGCCCGGCGATGACCACGCGAATTCCTTCGCGCAGCAGCGCGCCTTGTGTAGCACGCGTCATCACTTGACGCAGTGCTGCCTGAAGGCGGTCAAGTTGACCCTGTGCATCTGCCTTTTGCAGGAAATCAATTTCTTCTTCAGGGAAGTCCAAGGTGGCTTCGACCAGCATGCGCAGGTGAATGAGCGCATCGCGCATCGCATGTATTTCTTTAGAGAATGCCCCTGTGAGCGACTGCGATGCGCTGCGCGCTGCAGCTTCGGTGCTGGCTTCAATCAGATCGGCGATGGACTCGGCTTGTGCGAGGTCAAGCTTGTCATTCAAAAACGCCCGTTCAGAAAATTCGCCGGGTTCTGCAAGCCGCAAGGCCGACAAAAGTGGCTTTCCGGTTTTGTGATCAACCTGTGCCGCGATCTCCATGCAGCGTGCCAGAAGAAGTTGTAGCACAACGGGGCCGCCATGGGCTTGTAACTCCAACACGTCTTCCCCGGTGAAGGAATGGGGCGCAGGAAAGTAAATGGCAAGGCCCTGATCGATGGGCTGACCCAGGCTATCGTTGAAGGAAAGGTACGTAGCTTCGCGCGGACGAAGTGTCCTTGCAAAAAACTCAGCGACAAAATGAGCCAGTGATTTGCCGCTGATGCGGACGATGCCCACCGAGCCGCGACCGGGTGCGGTCGCGATGGCAAGAATGGGATCGTTATGCCGGGGCAGCATGGCGCAGCCGAGTAGTTTGCTGAACCGCTACGTCGATGCGCCCGCTTAGCCTACTAGAACTTCGGCAGGTTGAATTTCGGCGGCACGCCCATACGGGTGTTGATGATCCACTGCTGTGCAATCGACAACACGTTATTGGTAATCCAATACATCACCAAACCTGCCGGGAAGAAGAAGAACATCACGCTAAAGGCGAGCGGCATGATCCACATCATCTTGGCTTGCATGGGGTCCGGTGGCGCAGGATTCAAAGCAGTTTGCAACATGGTAGTGAGCGTCATCACCAGGGGCAAAATGTAGAACGGATCTGGCGACGACAGGTCATGAATCCACAAGGCCCACGGCGCGTTACGCATTTCGACCGTTGAGAGCAACACCCAATACAAGGCAATGAACACCGGGATCTGAATCATGATGGGGAAGCAACCGCCCATCGGGTTGACCTTCTCTTCGCGATAAATGCGCATCATTTCCTGCTGCATTTGCTGCGGCTTGTCCTTTAGCCGCTCACGCATTTCCATGATCTTGGGATTGATGGCCTTCATTTTGGCCATGCTGGCATAGGCCTTTGCATTTAGCCAGTAGAACGCGATCTTGAGCAGCAACACCAGGGCAACAATGGACCAGCCCCAGTTTTGCAGCACGCCGTGAATTTTGTCGAGCAACCAGTACAAGGGTTTGGCAAGAATGGTTAGCCAGCCATAGTCTTTAACCAGCTCCAAGCCGGGACTCAGTGCCTCAAGCATTTTTTCTTCTTGCGGACCGGAGAAGAATTTGGCGTCCACGGTTTTGCTGGCGCCTGGCGCAATGGCTTCAAGTGGCGCAACCATGGTTACGCGATAGCAGCAATCTGCCAGGCTGGCGCCAATATCTACGGCATCCATGGACAAATTACGCTGCATACCGTCAGGCAATATCCATGCGCTTGCAAAGTAATGTTGCACCATCGCGATGTATCCATTGGAGCTGGACTTCTCAATGTCGGCGGTCTTTTTCTTGATCGCGCTAAATTCGATTTTTTGGTATTTTTTGGCGTCGGTATAAACCGCTGGACCGGTAAAGGTGGAATAAAACGAAGACTCACCGCCTGGCTTATTCCCATCACGCACCAGTTGCAAATAGAGCTGAGGGGCCACCGGGACTGTTGACGTATTCACGATCTCGTGTTTGACCGCAATGTCGTATGCACCACGACGCAAGGTATAGGTCTTCACCAGCTTGATGCCGCCGACTTCTGGCGATGTGAATTTGATCACCAGCTCGTTCTCGCCATCAGCCATTGCATGGGAACCGCTGGCCACCATGATGGTCTTGTGCGTTGGAAATGCGCCACCTCCCGCACCGGCTACCAAACCAGATTCCGCCATATAGATGCGGTCTTTGCTGTCATCAAGCAGAACAAAGTTTTTTGTCTTGTCCGCAGTGTCTGCATATTTCAGAAACTCTGTGCGGACCAGTGATCCGCCTTCGGTATCCATGGTCAGCTTGAGAACGTCTGTCGTCACAACAAACTGTTCCTTAGCCACCGCGGGCGCCGGGACCTTTTCAGCCACGACGACGGGCGCGGCTGCAACGGGCGCAACACCGGCTGGAACGGCACCACCGCTCGTAACAGGTTTGGAAGCGTCAGCGGGTGTGGCAGCAGTTTGCTGGGAGGGATGCGGGAAGAAGGTCGCCTTATGGCCGTTAAATACCTGCCATTGGTCCCACAACAGGACCATGGAAAAGCCAAAGATCACCCACAAAATGGTGCGGCGAATGTCGTTCATGAGAGATTCTTTTCGGAAGGAGAAAGCAGACGGCTAAAGAGCCGCGGGGTGATTGTAGGCACAGGGTCTTCACCGCCATTGCACCAGGGATGGCACCGCATAAGACGGGCAAAGGTCAGGTATGTGCCTTTTGCAGCGCCATGGCGCCCTAAAGCTTGCAGTGCATAATTTGAACACGTAGGCTCAAAACGGCACGCACTACCAAGCCAAGGGCTTAAAAACAGCCGGTAGCCTTTGACGATACCGATCAATCCGTTGCGCAACATATTTAATACCTTGGCACAGATTGACTAACTTCAAGTTGACCGTCAGTCGCGCGCGCGAACAATTGGAGCAATTCCGCTCGCACGGATTCTTTAAGAACCGTAGAACTGGCACTGACAAATTGAATCCTGTCAAACGCTGACCGTAAGCGAACCAAATGTGCACTTTTAGACAACAAAGGCTCAAATTGAGCACTCACGCTGTACACCTGACGCTTAATAGCGTTGCGGGTAACCGCACGCTTAGCCCACCGCTTGGGAACCATGGCGCCCATCCACGCAGATTGGTCCGGGAACAATGCTTGCGATGGCAAAGTGCCTTCGTTACATTGCTTAGCGTCCAATGGGGTGCGGTGCAAAGCAAAATGCACCGTACGCGCTAAAGTGCCGCCCGCCAACACAGCTTGAAATTGCGCACGTGTTTTAAGCCTGTTCATGCTTGCGCTGCGATCTGCAGAAACTCCGCTGAAAACGAACACAATTGCATTCGCACCGAGCTACGCGCAAGTTCAAGGGCTTTTACGGCCGGACTAAGGCGCTTAAACAGCCAGACGCTTGCGGCCTTTGGCCCGGCGTGCATTGATAACTGCGCGTCCACCGCGTGTCTTCATGCGTACCAGAAAGCCGTGGGTACGGGCGCGGCGGATTTTGGAGGGTTGGTAAGTGCGTTTCATATTAATCTCAATCAATTTACCCAAACACAAGCAGGGCAACCCAGCATTATGGCAAATTTTGTCAATCAAAGCAATAGCTTAGGAAAGAGTCCTTGCCTAATTCCAGAACTGCGGGACAATGGTACAAAAAATGTGGATAAGGCTTTGATAAATTAGTATTTAAAGCACCATAATCAGAAATTGTCCACAGAAGAACACCAAAATAATGACCGCGGGAAACACCCCAAATAACTATACAAACGGCGCACTCGACATTGGTCAAAGCCTATGGCAAAGCTGTATTGATCAACTGGCGCAAGAACTGCCCGAACAACAATTCAACACTTGGATCAAACCGCTGAATGCGCTGGTCCATGAAGACTTTTCAAAGGTCACAATTTTCGTCGCAAACCGGTTTAAGCTCGATTGGGTACGAGCCCAATATAGCAACCGAATATCCGCCTTGCTTGAAAAGTTGTATGGTCAACCGGTTCAAGTTGAGTTAGCGATCACTCCGCGGGAAAGTTCAATTAAACCAGCATTTTTACCGTCGCAATTGGATGCATCTGCGCTTGAGGATGTTGCAGATGCGGGTGAAGACCGCAACGTGAGCACGCCTAAAAACCGGCTCAATAGCATGCTTACCTTTGAGACGCTGGTGGAGGGTACGGCCAACCGGATGGCTCGCGCGGCCGCCATGCATGTGGCCACCATGCCGGGCCATTTGTACAACCCCTTGTTCATTTATGGCGGTGTCGGCTTAGGCAAAACGCACTTGATGCACGCAGTTGGCAACCGCCTGCTGATGGACAGACCCAATGCCAAGGCCTTGTATATCCATGCTGAACAATTCGTGTCGGATGTGGTTAAGGCCTATCAGCGCAAGACATTTGACGAATTCAAGGATAAGTACCACTCGCTCGACTTATTGCTGATCGATGACGTGCAGTTTTTCGCCAATAAAGACCGCACGCAAGAGGAGTTCTTTAATGCCTTTGAGGCGTTGTTGGCACGCAAGTCCCATATTGTGATGACCAGCGACACCTACCCGAAAGGACTGGCGGATATTCATGAGCGGCTGGTTTCCCGCTTTGACTCCGGCCTAACAGTGGCGATTGAGCCACCGGAGTTGGAAATGCGGGTAGCGATTTTGATTAACAAAGCGCGCGCCGAAGGCTCGGACATGCCCGAGGAAGTAGCCTTCTTTGTGGCCAAAAACGTGCGCTCCAACGTGCGGGAGCTAGAGGGCGCACTGCGCAAAATTCTGGCGTATTCGCGGTTTAACCAGAAAGAAATCTCCATCGCACTGGCGCGCGAAGCGCTTCGGGATTTGCTTTCGATTCAAAATCGCCAAATTTCCGTGGAAAACATCCAAAAAACGGTGGCCGACTACTACAAGATCAAAGTCGCCGACATGTATTCCAAAAAGCGTCCCGCCAGCATTGCGCGGCCGCGCCAGATTGCCATGTACCTTGCTAAAGAGTTGACCCAAAAAAGTCTTCCCGAAATCGGTGAATTATTTGGCGGGCGTGACCACACCACGGTCTTGCATGCAGTTCGGAAAATCGGCGGCGAACGTCAGCAAGTTACCGAGCTAAACCAGCAGTTACACGTGTTGGAGCAGACGTTAAAGGGCTAATCGTCAAAAACAGGTTCATCCAAGCCATAAAAGCCGCATAAAACAGCGAAAATGGCGGGATTCGGTAGTAACTATACAAAGTCACATAAACAAGAGGCTGACATGATCGTATTGAAGGCAACGCAAGACAAGGTGTTATCGGTTCTGCAATCCGTCTCCGGCATTGTGGAACGGCGTCACACGCTGCCCATCCTGGCCAATATCCTGCTGCGCAAGTCAGGCACGTCGATTCAGTTGACCACCAGCGATCTTGAAATCCAAATTCGCACCACCGCCGAACTCGGCGGCGACACTGGAGACTTCACCACTACCATCGGTGCACGCAAGTTGATTGACATACTGCGCACCATGCCCGCAGATCAAACGGTGTCGCTCGAATCCAGCCAAAACAAAATCATCCTCAAGGGTGGCAAGAGTAAATTCACTCTGCAAACCATGCAGGCCGAGGACTTTCCGCTGGTGCAGGAATCGGCCAATTTCGGGCCGAAATTCAGCGTGCCGCAAAAGACCCTAAAAGACTTGTTGGGGCAAGTGGCTTTTGCCATGGCAGTACATGACATCCGTTACTACCTGAATGGTATTTTGTTTGTCGCGGAGGGTAAGCAGCTCAGTCTGGTTGCCACGGACGGGCACCGGTTGGCCTTCGCGTCTGCGACGCTGGATGTCGATGTGCCCAAGCAAGAAGTCATCCTGCCACGCAAAACCGTCATCGAGTTGCAGCGCCTGCTCAGCGACGCTGATGGCGCAATCGAAATGCAATTTGCCAATAACCAGGCCAAGTTCAGTTTCGACGGTATGGAGTTTGTGACCAAGTTGGTGGAAGGCAAATTCCCCGACTACAACCGCGTCATTCCCAAGAACCACAAAAACAGCATTACCCTGGGTCGCACAGCATTGCTGGCGACCCTGCAACGCACTGCCATTCTGACCAGCGATAAGTTCAAAGGTGTGCGCCTGAACATCGACCCCGGCTCGCTTCGCGTAGCGTCTAACAACGCGGAGCAGGAAGAAGCGGTGGACGAACTCGACATTGATTACGGCGGCGACAGCATCGAAATCGGCTTCAATGTGACCTACCTGATCGACGCGTTGACCAATATGAACCAGGACATGGTGAAGCTGGAACTCTCCGACGGTAACAGCTCAGCGCTGTTCACTATTCCGGATAACGCGACCTTTAAATACGTAGTGATGCCCATGCGCATCTAAGCGCGCTGAAAACGCAGCGAGCATTGTCAAACCCCCGAAACTCGGGGGTTTGGTCATTCAAGAGATTGAGATTTTGTGAGAAAAGTGAGCCATGACTGAAGAAAACAAGCCCCTCCCCAGCCCCGAAAAAAGCAACGAGGTTGTGCATACCGGCGAAGGCGGTGCAGAAAGTTCCAACTTTCAGCCCACTATTGACGCCCACCAGGCCGGGGCCTCTGAAGCTTATGGCGAAGGCTCAATCCAGATTCTGGAAGGCCTGGAAGCGGTACGCAAACGCCCTGGCATGTACATCGGTGATACTTCCGACGGTACCGGCCTGCACCATCTGGTATTTGAGGTTGTAGACAACTCTATCGACGAGTCGCTGGCGGGCCATTGCGACGATATTCTGGTCACTATCCACTCCGATAACTCGATCAGCGTGGTCGACAACGGGCGCGGCATTCCCACCGGCGTGAAGATGGACGATAAGCACGAACCCAAACGTTCGGCTGCCGAAATTGCGCTCACCGAACTGCATGCGGGTGGCAAGTTCAACCAGAACAGCTACAAGGTTTCAGGCGGTTTGCACGGCGTGGGTGTCAGTTGCGTGAACGCGCTCTCCAAAATGCTGCGTTTAACGATTCGCCGTGACGGCAAAGTGCACGTGATGGAGTTCAGCAAAGGCTTTGTACAAAACCGTATTGTTGAGACACAAAGCGGCGTGGAAGTTTCACCGATGAAGATCACCGGCGAAACGGAAAAGCGCGGTACTGAAGTACACTTTTTGCCCGATACCGAAATCTTCAAAGAAAACAACGATTTTCACTACGAGATTTTGAGCAAACGCTTGCGCGAGCTTAGCTTCCTGAACAATGGTGTGCGCATCCGCCTCAAAGACGAGCGCAGCGGCAAGGAAGACGACTTTGCCGGCGCAGGTGGCGTGCAAGGTTTTGTGAACTTCATCAACAAGGGCAAAACCGTTTTGCACCCCAATGTGTTTCATGCCATGGGTGATCGCCAGAGCGATCAAGGCACCAATATCGGTGTAGAGGTGGCCATGCAGTGGAACAGCGGCTACAACGAACAGGTGCTGTGCTTCACCAACAATATCCCGCAGCGTGACGGCGGCACCCACCTGACGGGTTTGCGCGCAGCCATGACACGCGTCATCAACAAATACATCGACGAGTCCGAGCTAGCCAAGAAGGCCAAGGTTGAAGTGAGCGGTGACGACATGCGCGAAGGCCTGACCTGTGTGCTGTCCGTCAAAGTGCCAGAGCCGAAGTTCAGCAGCCAAACCAAAGACAAGTTGGTGTCCAGCGAAGTGCGTGGTCCGGTGGAAGACATTGTGAGCAAGTTGTTGGCTGACTACCTACAGGAGCGGCCGAACGACGCCAAGATCATCGTCGGCAAAATCATTGAAGCAGCCCGCGCCCGCGAAGCAGCCCGCAAGGCCCGCGACATGACACGCCGCAAAGGTGTGCTCGACGGCATGGGCCTGCCCGGCAAACTGGCCGATTGCCAGGAAAAAGACCCGGCGATGTGTGAGATCTATATCGTCGAGGGCGACTCCGCCGGCGGCTCCGCCAAGCAGGGCCGTGACCGCAAATTCCAGGCGATCCTGCCCTTGCGCGGCAAGATTTTGAATGTGGAAAAAGCCCGCTACGAAAAACTGCTCACCAGCAATGAAATCCTGACGCTGATCACCGCATTAGGAACAGGCATTGGCAAGGCCGGCGGCTCCACCGGCAATGACGACTTCAACGTTGCCAAGCTGCGCTACCACCGCATCATCATCATGACCGATGCCGACGTGGACGGCGCCCACATCCGTACGTTGCTGCTCACCTTTTTCTATCGCCAAATGCCCGAGTTGGTGGAGCGCGGCCACATCTACATTGCGCAGCCGCCGCTTTACAAAGTAAAGGCTGGCAAAGAAGAGTTGTACTTGCAAGGTGCCGGTGACTTGGACAATTTCCTGTTGCGTATTGCGCTGGTGAATGCATCGGTGTTTACCGGCGGACCCAACGGAACAACCATCGCTGGCGAGACCCTGACCGAACTTGCTCGCAAACACCAAATTGCTCAGGCCGTGATTGCGCGCCTGAAAAACTTTATGGACGCCGAGGCATTGCGCTCAGTGGCCGATGGCGTGGCATTGAACCTAGACACGGTTGCCGACGCCGAAGCGTCCGCTGCCGCACTGCAAGCCAAATTGCCGGATGCGGAAGTAGCCGGAGAATTTGATGTGCGCACCGACAAACCTATTTTGCGCATCAGCCGCCGCCACCACGGAAACGTGAAGAGCAGTGTGCTCACGCAAGATTTTGTCCACGGTGCTGACTACGCGGCTTTGGCAGACGCTGCCAATACCTTCAAGGGACTGCTCTCCGAAGGAGCTCGCGTGATGCGCGGCGAGGGCGAGCGCCAGAAGGAAGAAAAAGTATCTGACTTCCGTGAAGCCATGGCCTGGCTCATCACCCAGGCCGAAAACGGGACCTCGCGTCAACGATACAAAGGTCTTGGCGAAATGAATCCCTCTCAGCTTTGGGAAACCACCATGGACCCCACCGTGCGCCGCTTGCTCAAAGTGCAGATTGACGACGCAATTGAAGCCGACCGCGTGTTCACAATGCTAATGGGCGACGAAGTTGAGCCCCGCCGCGAATTCATCGAAACGAACGCGCTGCGTGCCGGCAATATTGATATTTAAATCGGCCTCAACACCCCGGATCAACACCGGATTGGGGCGTTGCACATGCTGCAGCAAGTCGCGTAAGGCGAGGGAAAGATCCATAGTCTCCTTCGAAGAAGTTCTTCGTTCAATGGATTCTGGCTCCACCTATGGATAGCTTTCGCAGCAAGGGTCAGTCATTTGATGTTACGCAAATTCCCTAGCTAGCAATTTCCGTCATTTCAAACTATGCTGAACACAGTATTTAAATCATTCGATGAACCAAGTCCGAATTTGCGGGCTAACTCGAGCTTTACTAAACAATCAGGAGCGTTTATGAGACAGTCTATTTGCCTTTCAGCCTTAGCTTGCACATTGGTAATGTCGTTTACGGCACAGGCCGAAACAAAAGCGACGGCAGCCGATGCGACAGCCATGGTCAAAAAGGGAGTGGCTTTTATAAAAGCCAACGGTAAAGACAAAGGCTATGCCGAAATTAGCAATAAGGACGGTCAATTTGTCTCGAATGACTTGTACCTCACCGTCTATGGTTTAGATGGAACCGTTCGCGCCCATGGCGCTAACGCCAAAATGGTTGGCAAAAACCTTATTGACCTCAAAGATATTGATGGCAAAGAGTTTGTCAAAGAACGGGTTGAGCTGGCCAAAAGCAAAGGTACCTTCTGGCAGGACTACAAATTTACGAATCCTGTGACAAAAAAGATTGAGCCCAAAAGCATGTACTGCGAAAAGCTTGAAGATATGGCCGTTTGCGGTGGAATTTATAAGTAAATTTCTGGCGTCTTGAGGAATGGAGCGGATTGGCTATTCATGCTATCCGTCCCGTAGGTAAATCAACGGGGAATATTGATGAAATTAAGCGTGAAACTGCTGCTAGCGCCTTTGTTGACAGCAGTGGTGCTGCTTATTGGCATTCAGATAAACAACTATTTGATGTCCCGAAGTGCAGACCTTGCCTCTGCCACTTTTCAGTCAGACTTAGAGTCCTTTAAAAGGATGGCGGATGTACAGCAGCAAATCGGGCGCATTCATTCTGGTGTGTATCGAAATTTGGGTGTCATTGGATCGATGGACGACGCCAAAATTGAAGCAGTTCGCAAAGACCTGAGTGCGCAGTTGAAGGCGGTCAAAGTTGAGCTGGATAAATTTGCAAGCTTAGAAGCTGCTAACCCGGAGACTCAGAAGAGAGTCACGGCGATCAATGTCAGCCTAGAAAAATATGCCAAAGAGGCTGACTCGGCAATAGATCTTTCTTCTGTCGATCCAAATACTGGCATCGCTGCCATGCAAAGTGCGGACTCCACCTTTGTGAGTTTGAGCAAAGCGGTGGATGAACTTGTGGGCAAGATGAATGGCGAGGCAGTTTCCGCCATATCCGAGATCAACGCTCAATCACGTAAAACTAGTTTTATATTGACCCTGTTTGGATTGATCATTGGAGCCGTCGCGGTTTGGGCTTCCTGGACAATGCAGAAGAAGATTGTTTCTGAGTTAGTACGCTCAGGAAACGTTGCTAAAGCGGTTGCCGAAGGTGATTTGGTTGTTGACGCTCGTACTGATCGCCAGGACGAAGTTGGCGACTTGATGCGAATGCTGGCATCGATGCAGGTAAGTTTGGTCAATGTAGTTCGTAGCGTGCGACAGGCGTCCGAGAGCGTGGCCACGAACAGCGCCGAAATCGCCCAAGGCAATCATGACCTATCAGCGCGTACAGAGAGTCAGGCCAGCGCCCTGGAGCAAACGGCTGCGTCTATGGAAGAGCTAAGTTCTCAGGTCAAACATACCGCAGACAATGCCCGTCAGGCCAACAAGCTAGCCATGCAGGCATCTACTGTTGCGATGCAAGGCGGCGAGGTGGTCGGTCAAGTGGTGGAGACCATGAAAGGCATTAACGACTCCTCCCGCAAAATTGCCGACATTATTAGTGTGATTGATGGTATTGCGTTTCAGACCAACATTCTTGCATTGAATGCTGCCGTCGAGGCTGCCCGTGCTGGAGAGCAAGGTCGGGGTTTCGCCGTAGTGGCGAGCGAGGTGCGTAGTCTGGCTGGGCGAAGTGCTGATGCGGCAAAAGAGATCAAAAGTTTGATCAACGCCAGTGTTGAGCGGGTAGAGCAAGGTACGGCGCTGGTGGACAAGGCCGGCGAGACAATGACAGATGTAGTCAGCTCCATCCGGCGGGTTACGGACATCATGGGTGAGATCAGTTCGGCCAGCAACGAACAGGCGTCAGGGGTTGCACAAGTGGGCGAAGCTGTTACGCAAATGGATCAGGCCACCCAACAGAACGCGGCGCTTGTGGAAGAAATGGCCGCTGCCGCCAGCAGCCTCAGGACCCAGGCCGCTGAACTAGTGCAGGCGGTAGCGGTATTTAAGCTCGGCACCAATGACAAACGAACGATTACCGACTCCTTAGTTAACTCTAGCGGAACAAACAAGGCCTTGGTACGCTCCAGTGTGCCAAAGAGCGTGCCATTTAAGGGTTCCGAGCGCAGGTTTGAGACAGTCGCTGTGAAACCGCTATCCAAATCTTCTGCCGCACCGGCCCAGGTAGCCAAACCTACATCTTTGCTGACGGCTAAAGCCTCATTGCCAGGTGGCAATGATGAGTGGGAAACTTTCTAGCCAACGAAACAGAATTGCTATTTGGAGAAATATGCAAAGCCGATGAATTACTCCCAAGAAATGTGCCTTGAAAATTCAGCTTTTACAAACTTTTCCTGATTTCTTGAGTCTAAGTAAGCGCTTAAATATTTTAAATTTGTCGAGCTCCAAAAGACGGGCTCCAGAACTGTTTGATTTACCTTCGCTGACTATTCGCGGCCCTCATTAATCCGATACTTGCCAGCAATGTTAGGAATGGCAAGCTGATCAAACCACAGTAATCCATCAAAGCCCCAGCCAACAATGGACCAACGCAGCTACCCAAAGTGAAAGCGATCGAAACCTCGGCTACTGCCACCTCCATGGCGGTTCCAAGTACAGATGCCTCGTGTGTGGTTGCGATGACTGCCGCCGTTAATGCTCCGGCAGCGAGGCTGCCCAATAAAAACGCCGCAACCCATGCAACAGGACCCATTCCCGTTAGCAGCAATCCCGCTCCAAGCAATCCCTCAATTGCCAATATTCTTGTGACTGAGCGCACCCCTTTGCGGTCCGACCACCATCCCAAAGGAATCTGTGATAGAAGCCCACCCAAACCAAAGACGGTCATTGTGAGTGCGGCGTTCTCTGGTGTCATCCCGCTGCGCACAAAGAAAATCCCCAGCATCCCAAAAAGTACTCCGTCAAGGACCCCGGCAATCAGTCCAAGTTGCACCCCCAACATGTAGCGAGAGTGACGCCATAGTTCAATAAGCACTGTGTTTGGCGCCAGCAAAATGGTTTTTGAAGTCGCGGGCATTGGGATGCTTGCGGTGCTCAATGAAAGTCCCGCACAAAGAGCAGCAAGTGTTCCAGCGTAGAAGCTACGTTGGCCGCTAACTCCTAACATCGCAATGATGGAGGGGCCTACTCCTTGTGCGGCGTAAATAACAGTTTCATGAACGCCAACGAATCGCCCTCGCTTGGCTCCATCAACGATCGCATAGAGCCAGCTTTCAACGCCGATCCAGCGCAAACCGATGCAAACTCCGAGTAGCGCTGCAGTAAGCGCCCAAAGAAAAAGCCAGCTCGCGTCCAACTGTGGCATTACCAAGCCCAGCGCGACAGTTCCAAAGCAACCGACAGCAGCAAGCTTAGAGGCACCCCAACGCTGCAGTGCGCCAGGGGCAAACAAATTACCGATCAACATGCCCAACCAGACCGAAGATCCGACCAATCCCACTTGCCACGCCGGAGTACCGTGAGCATCAAGCCATAGCGCCATAAGCGGGTAAAGAATTCCGAACTGCCCTAAATGCGAAAATCCCGAGACTGCATTGAGGGAAAAAACTGTGATGTTTAGGGCACTTGGCCGGCTCTGCTCTACGTCTGAATTCCTCATGAGTAACTTGATTTGCAATTAATTTGTGTCGCTAAATTTTGACTGGAACTAAAGTAGATCCTGAGTGCACATGCAGCCCATCGTGGGCGGCGTTTCAAGCCAGACGTGGACGCGATTTCTGCGTGCTTGTGGACGACAGGCATTCCAAAGTCCGGATAAATTGACTATTTACATGGCAAGTCCAAAGCTGCGTTCCCCTCAACTTCTGGAGTGCATGATGGAAACTGAAACTACTTCGCCTGCTAAGGTTCCTTGGAGCAAAGGAAAGCTCGTGGGCCAACAGGCTCCTATGAAGCTCAAGGCCATCTGAGCCATTCGCATACGGCACGTAAGTCCTTGTTTTCATACCCACGCCAAAGTAATTACTTTGGCGCCCTACGTCTGAGCCATCCGCCAGAGATCGCCTTTAGAAGATGCAGCTTATGCTGCATCTAAATCTATTAACTGCGGTAGAACAAAGTGGGCAACCACATGGTGAGCGGCGGCCAGAGGGCAGCAATCAGAAGGTCAATCATGGCCACCGCCACTAGTGGCATCACAGCTTTAGAAATTTTCCCCAAGCTGATGTTTGCAATACTGCAACTAACGAAAAGGCATATGCCCACCGGCGGCGTCAGCATGCCAATGGCAAGATTCACCACCACCAGTACGCCGAACTGAACCGGGTCTACTTGCATCTGTGGCGTCAGTACCGCCAACACCGGTACCAAAAGTAGCAGCGCTGCCGTGGTCTCCATCACGCAGCCCACCACCAATAGCAAAGCCATGATCAGCAAAAGCAAACCGACGGGCGGCAGTGACAAGGAGTTAACAAAGGTATCGAGTAATTGGGCGGACTGTTGCATGGCAAGCAGCCATCCAAAAATCTTTGCCATGGCAATGATGAACAGAATGCCGCCCGCAGATATCTGCGAGCGAACGATCAAGGCTGGCAGTTCCTTCCAGGGCAGTTCTTTGTTAATGACGGTACCCACCAGAAGGGCGTAAAACACTGCAAGGGCAGCAGCTTCTGTCACGGTGACTACACCCGAAAGAATGCCCCCTAGCACAACCACCGGCGCACCCATGGACCACACCGCATCACGACCCGTGGATACCACCTTGGCCATACTGAACGGCTCGCGCTCGCCGTAGCCATTACGCCAGGCTATAAAGACCGCTATCACCATGAACGATAGCCCCAGCAAAACACCCACCAGCATGCCGCCAGCGAAGAGCTGCGAGATCGAAATATTGGTCATAAAACCGAATAGCACCATGGGGATCGAAGGCGGGATGATGATGCCGATGGACCCACCGGCCGCCACGACAGCTGCCGCAAACGGAGCGGGATAGCCTTGGCGGATCATTGCAGGAATCACAACCGCGCCAATGGCTGCAGTGTCTGCCGCTGCGGAACCGGAAATGCCGGCAATGATCATAGAAGCCACGATAGCCGCAGCCGCCAATCCACCGGGTGCCCAGCCCACCAAACTGTTACAGAAGTCGATGAGACGACGCGATATGCCGCCGACTTCCATGATGGAGCCAGCAATCATGAACAGTGGTACCGCCAGAAGATCAAAGGAATCAACTCCGGAGAATAGCTGCTGGACCACCGTCTGACCCAGTGCTGCCAGGGTCACCGTGTCTGGAAAAACACCCGGGGATACGATCAGTCCGATAGCGGGTAGCCCGATTGCTAAAGCAATGGGCAGGCCCAGTGTCATGAGCAGGAACATAAACGCGAAAAGCAGAATAATGATCATGCCTTAGGCACCTTCAGCTTGGTCATATCAGCCAGCACATGCAAAACAAAAATCAGCCCGGCTAAAGGAACCACTGAAAAGGGGAGCGACATGGGCATCTGCACTGCTGTGGAGGTCTGATCCCACGCTTTGATCGTGTAAATCGTCCCATACCAAGTGATCAGCCAAAAACAGCCAAGCGTTAAAAGCTGCAGTCCGCGAACGATGATTTGCTCTACCAGCAATCCAAACTTCGCACCAAACCCCGCGAGTCCAATAAAGTGAGCCCGTTTGTAAGCGACCGTCGCACCGAAAAAGGTCGTAGTGACCAGCAAATACCGGCCGACCTCTTCAGACCAACTGAGCGACTCACCCATGTAGCGTGCAACAACTTGCACAAAAAGAATCAGTGAAATAGCAACGCCCGCAACGAGCAGCAGCTTTTCTATCAGGCCATTAACCTGCTCACTGAGCCTTTGCAATGGTTCTGCAAATGGCATGGAAAACTTAAATTACTTAACAGACTTGCGAATGTCGTCGACGATTTTCTTGGTATCACCGGTCAATGATGCATAGACGGGTTCTGTCTTGGCGCGGAAGGCCGCCAGATCAGGGTTATCAACGACTTGCATACCTGCGGCTTTGAGCGCCGCGAGTTGGCTGGCTTCGTTGTCTCGTACGTAGCTGCGGCCGAATTTGGAAGCGATGGCAGCGGCGTCCATAAATGCCTTGCGATCGCTTGCGGACAACTTATCCATAAATGGCTTGCTGCCTACAAAAACGAGTGCCGAATACACATGACGGGTAATGGAGAGATATTTCTGTCCTGCTTCATTCAACTTGCCGGCGGAAATCACAGAAATGGGGTTTTCCTGCCCGTCCAATACGCCCTGCTGTAGTTGCGTCGTAATGGGCCACGCCATGGGGGTAGGATTGGCACCAATAGCGCGCCAAATAGCCAAGTGGGTAGGAGATTCCATGGTGCGAATCTTTAACCCTTTGAGGTCTTCAGGACCGTTGATTGCGTGCTTGGAGTTGGTAACGTTGCGAAAACCATTATCCAGAAAGTGCATGCCTACCAGTCCCGCTTTGTCAAAGCGCTTGAGCAGGTCCTGACCGATGGGGCCGTCCAGCACTTTGTCAGATGCTTCATAGGAGCTGAACAAAAAAGGCATTTCCAAGGCCTTGATCTCGGGAACAAATGCTTCAACCGGTCCGGTTGTGCAAACGCTCATTTGCACGGAACCCAATTGCAGTTGTTGCAGCACCTGCGTTTCACTACCCAACGCAGCGCTGTGATGCACGATTACCTCGAATTTTCCCGGCAGCGCCTTGTCCAACTCTTCTTTGAATTTTTGCGCAGCAATCGTATGCACAAACGCCGGGCCCGTCACGATACCGACATTCACTTTTTCCGCGGCCATTGCACTTGCGCCCAAAAACATACCAACTGCGCAGACAACTCCGTTCAACGCACGTGAAAATGATTGCATAGTCATCCCTTAGGAACAGGTATTTGAAACTCTGGCGACGGCAAGAGCAAGGTTGCGTATTCTACGATTGGATTATTTGAGGTGAGACAACCTGCGTAAAAAGACGCTCACTTGGGCAAGGGACGAATAATAGTTAACACAGAGACAACATTCTCGACATCATCAACCAAGCGAACTGCGGACTCCAAGTCAGACTGCTGCTCCACAGAATCAACGCACCCCATTAGTGTTACCCAGCGCCGTTGCCCCTCAATCCAAATGCTGGTGTTGGCAAACCGTACATCCTGCCTGATGAACTTTTGAACCCTGGAAATAATGTCAATATCGTAGGCGTAAGCATTGGGCAACCGGCAGCGCCCGGATTGGTAACAGCTATTGCCGCGCTCGACACGGTAATGCGATTGCGCTCTTGCTTCCTCAGGTGTGTAAAGACTCTGAGCAGGGACCGGGCAAGTTGCAATCGCAGAGGTAACCTGCACGAATGGATCACCCATCGATTGACGCGCCAGTTGTGCATGTGCGATGGTGACGACCAAGAGATAAGGCAGCGAGAAAACTATTTGATGCAGTTTCATTTTTTTGCAAACCTCAAAGTCGTCTTGATCTGTTCAAAGCCCCCGGTTTGTGGCGCGCTTGAAGAGCAACTTCGTTTGACTGGTTTGAATCAACCCAGCAGTCGAGCCAACAACTAAACTCTAGCCCGACAAATCCGGATTAATTCACTTCAAATGACGATCGATTTGAAGTCTGCATTTGCCAGACTCACGCTGTCTGCGGGTTTAAGTTTTAGCAAAGTTCTCCAGTAAAGCACACAGGGACTAATTAGTGAGCCACGTTAACACCGTCACGATTCGCAGCCAAGTGCCGATTCCCCTGGAATCGGCACCCGATGCACGCTTTGTTACTTTTGATGGATTGTCTGATCGCGCGGAGCATTTTGCGGTGGTATTTGGAAATCCTTCTACCGAGGCACCATTGGTGCGCGTGCATTGCGAGTGCATCACAGGCGACGTATTTGGCTCTTTGCGTTGTGACTGCGGCAGTCAACTGCAGCACGCGATGCAAATGATGCAGGCTGGCGGGGGAATACTTTTGTACTTGCGCCAGGAAGGGCGCGGTATTGGCTTGGTGGCGAAGCTTGACGCTTACCGCTTACAACATGAGCAGGGCTTGGATACCTATGCCGCCAATGAAGCCATGTCGCTACCGGCAGATGCCAGGGATTACGACTGTGCAGCCCATATGCTCAAGGCACTTGGCGTGGGGAGCATTCAGCTCATTACCAACAACCCCGACAAGGTCGAGCAACTCAACAAGCTGGGCATCAACGTCATTTCCCGCGTCAGTGCGGGAACCCACAAGACGGAATTTAACGCGCCGTACCTTCTTGCAAAGGCCCGAATCACCGGACACTCACTGGAAATGTGACGGCGGATTTCAGTTTTTCACGGTGTCATACAGCGACATCGGCTGATCTTTACTTTCCATTTACGCGTGAGACATGGCCTCTACAGCTAGTTTGCGCAAGCTTGCTCCTATTCACAACTTTTCCCGTGAAAATTAGGAGCACCATCTTGTTAATCGTAAAGAGCTGTACTGTCGCGGGAGGCAACTTTGGAGACGATTTCAATTTACAGTTGTGGGACAGAATATTCCCCAATCTTCAAAAACTGGAGGGCAGGGTTCACTTCTACGGAATAGGTACCTTGCTTGGTGGACATCACGAAACCACCATGAAGAAAGTGGTGATGGGCGCAGGACTGGGAGAAACCGGCAGCGTAGCCAAAGATACCAACTGGGAGTTCCGATGGGTGCGCGGTCCATTGACCGCCAAGGAGTTTGGACTGCCGGTCAAATCCGCTATCGGGGACCCGGCCATACTTTGGCCCGAACTCAAGGTGGGTCATGACGCGAACGGCCCGGTGGGTTTGATCCCCCATCACGCCACCTGGGACAAGTTTGATTGGGAATCCATTGCTGCCAATGCTGGCATGCTCGCCATCAATCCCCACCAAATGCCTAACCAGGTCATTTCACAAATGCGAATTTGCTCGGGAATCATGGCGGAGTCGCTGCATGGTGCCATTTGTGCAGATGCCATGGCGATCCCCTGGACACCTTGCATACTTGCCCATCGGTTCAACGAATTCAAATGGCGTGATTGGATGGCAACTATCAACCGTCCCTACGCAGCCGTCGTGATAGACAGGCCTTTGGCGCGCGAGGTAAGCCCTCTCAAGTCAGTAGCCAATCGCGTGGCCAGATTGGTTCGGTTCAAGCGAAGCACCCGCTATCCTGCCCTGCGTCCGATTGCTGCTTCAACCAAGGAAGACGTGCGGATCGTAGCAACGACACTGAAGCGGCAATCCTTGAATACTGAGCTATTTTTTTGCAGTGACCCGGCTTTGATCGCCAAGCAGCGTAATCAAATGTACGAGCGGTGTGCCGAATTTGCTAAAGAGTACCAGCTGGATTTTTTGCCCGCCTGAATGGGCAGTTTACGAAGCGGATCGTATTTGCGGTCGCGCCGGTCAGTGGCCTATGTGAGCAGTGCGTCAGGCAGGGAGATCAGGAAGGCCGCGGCGTTCAAGGCGATCTGAGGAAATAATCACATTTAATACAAAGCGCACGATGGCCCTGTTGCGTTCACTCATTTGCATCCGCCAGAGACCCACGTTATGAATCAGAATGCCCGCAACCTGCATCACAAGCCCAACAAAGCACACTCCTCCAATGAACACGGTCGTGTGCGTGTGTCGCAGCTGCTGGTAATCGTTGCCGTACTCAGTTGCATGGGTGCAGGACTTTGGATCTGGAAATCCAAATCCGGTCCGTCGGCCGATCCCACCAGTGCGCCCGGCACGCCGGGACCCGGCGCGGGCGGACGGCGTTTTGGCGGCGGTTCAGGTGTGCAACCTGTTTCAGTACTGGCAGCTCAAAATCAAGATATCCGGGTGATGGTGAATGCGATTGGGTCGATTACTGCTTCGAATACCGCCGTAGTACACGCACAGGTGAGCGGCGTGCTGCAGGCCATTCACTTCCAGGAAGGGCAGCAAGTCAAGGCCGGGCAGGCACTTGCGACCATAGATCCGAGGGCATTTCAGGCAACGCTGAGCCAGACACAAGGTGCACTGGCGCGCGATCAGGCACAACTCGACAACGCAAAGATCGATCTGCAGCGCTACAAAGATCTGTTGGGTAAAGAGGCCATCCCGAAGCAACAGCTGGATACACAACTTGCGTTGGTCCGTCAGTTAGAAGGCACCGTGCGCGTTGATCAGGCTGCGGTGGATAGCGCACAACTGCAGTTGTCGTTTACCCATGTCGTGGCACCTATCAGCGGTCGGGTAGGGCTCAAGCAGGTTGACCTGGGCAATTTGGTGCAACCGGGAGACGTCAACGGCATCGTTTCCATTGCCCAGACGCGCCCCATTGCACTGGTATTCGCTGTTCCTTCGGCCCAGGTACCCAAAATAATGACCGGACTGCATTCCAACAAGACCTTGATCGTTGAGGCGATCAATAGAGATGGCGCAAAGCTGTTGGCGCAAGGACATGTGGCCACCATCGATAACGCGATTGATCAGAGCACCGACACAATCAAAGTCAAAGCGATTTTTCCGAATACTGATGACTCCCTGTTTCCCAACCAGTCAGTC